>JAIRUC010000224.1 GCA_031254615.1 Treponema sp.
TTTAAAAGATCGAGACTCTTAAATTTAAAACCGGCGGCTTTTTGAAAAACCGCCAGTTTTTTCTTTCTTTCTGAACTGAGAATGTTTTTATTTTTGCTGGGATTTAATAAAGTCGTAAGCGTCCTTTACAGTTTCAAATTCATTGGCCTTTTCATCGGGAATGTTAATGCCCATCTCTTCTTCGATAGCATAAACTAACTCGTAGGTATCCAAAGAATCCGCACCAAGGTCCTGACGGAATGACGCTTCCAATGTGATTTTCCCCTCATCAACTTCCAGTTTGTCTGCGATGAGTTTTTTCATTTTTTCAAATAATTCGTCCATTTCTTTCCCCTTAAACTAAACTTTTGAATCCGGAACAATTACCTGCTTGCCACGGTAAAAGCCGCATTTTGGACAAACACGGTGCAAAAGAACCTTGTTGCCACAAGTGCTGCAATTTATCATTGTGGGAGCGGTAAGCTTCATGTTGATGGACTGCCGACGGCTTGTCCTCGCTTTTGATGTTTTACCTCTTGGTACTGCCATTTCTAAACCTCTCTAAGCTATTTGTGATGTTAACAAAAACCATTATTTTTGTCAAGTTCATATGTCAACTTTATTTGTCTTTTCAAGTCAAATATACTTTTCTTTTAAAGCTTTTTCAACAAGCGGGGGAACCATGCCTTTCAGGTTGCCCTTAAACGAAGCCACTTCCTTAATTGAGGATGACCGGATGACAAAATATTCGGGGGCGGTTGTCATAAAAATGGTTTCAACCCCGGAATCAAGCATTCTGTTCATCATAGAAACCTCAAATTCATAGGAAAAATCCTCCAGCCCGCGTACCCCCCGCAGCAGCAATTTTATGCCCTTTTCCTTCAAAAAATCCACAATAAGGGTGTCGCAAACGGCAACTGACACATTTTTGCATTCATTTGTAAGCTCCCGAATCATATCCGCACGCTCAGAAGCGGTAAAAAGATAGTGCTTCTGTTTATTTTCGGCAACCACCACTACAAGCTCATCAAAAATGGCGGCGGCGCGTTTAATAATATTTATATGTCCCGATGTGGGGGGATCAAAAGATCCCGGAAAAGCCGCTTTCAACATTCCTTACCATAGCCTATATCAATAATAAAAACAACCGTAAAAGAATGTATTATTTGACAAATTTATTAAAAGTGGTGTATATTATTGTATATATGGAAGGAAAAAAAAGAGCATTATTTGTTATCCCGTCTGTTTTTTTAGCGGTTTTATGCCTTTTTGTTTCCTGCGGTTCATCTTCAAAAAAAACTACGGATGAAACTTGGGGCTATGTCCAAACAGGAACCTTTAATCCCAATCAGGTCAGCCAAGCTCAATATACTTCAACCAAAGAAGATGTACAGCACTTTATGGAAGAACTTAACCAAATAATCAGAAGAAGAGACTATAATTCATGGAAAGCGGCATTATCGCCTGAATATTTTGAAAAAATATCTTCTTCCGAAAATCTACAGCAAGTATCCGAACTTCCTGCAATGAAAACCCGAAGGATTGTGCTTAGAACTGCCGAAGATTATTTTATAAATGTTGTTGTTCCTTCAAGGGCCAATAGCAGGGTTGATGATATCGAATTTATCGGAGAAAACAGGGTTAAAGCATTCACGATCATGACAAATAAAGCGGGCGAAGAACAGCGGCTGCGTTTATATGACCTTGAAAAAACCGGCAATATATGGAAAATTATCGATTAAGGTAAGGAGAATTTTATGCTTTCATTAAAACGTTTTTTTGTCCTAATGATAACAGCTGTTGTTGCTGTATCGGCGGTGTCCGCACAGACAAATTCAGGAAAGGAAATGTCGGTCGAGGAATCATATCTTCAGGAATCCATTGAACTTATGATCATTAGGGAAACCGCAAGGGCGGAATCCAGAGAACAAAAATTGATTGCTTTGGAATATATCAGCGATGCCATTGGCCGTGGAAATACAAACGATGAAATCCGTCAGACGCTGGATTTCCTTGCAAGAGAAGGAAGAAGGACTGTATCAAGAGAGAACGGCCGGGTTACAAATAATTTCCCCGATGTCAGACGGCAGGCGGCAAAGTATCTGGGACAGATAGGTACGGAAGAAGCCCAAAAATCGCTCATTGAAATTACCCGGTTTGAAAATGAACCTATGGTTCTTCAGGAAGCGATAAAATCCCTCGGCGATATCGGCCTTAATGAAAACAATGAAACAGTTGAGCATATTGCGTGGATTGTCAGAAAATTTGACAATTTGAATCCCGATAACCTTATGGCAATCGCCACGATTGACGCTTTTGAAAAAATCGCCAATAAAAACGGCGGCATTAACTCACCTGATGCAATTCAAATTCTTATCCGTATTTCCGAAGGACATTACGTTACACCTGTCAAGGAACGGGCAAAGCAATTTCTTGCTGATTTGCGTTCCTACGGCAGCAGCAACGACAGCAGTAATAACAGATAATATCTGACAGAAGGAGCAATGATTTTTAATTTCCTGTTACTTAAGAGGAAAAGAGTCTTTGCTCTGGTCGGAGAAAGTGGTACAGGTAAAAGTTTTCGCGCAAAACTTGTCGCTCAGAAATACGGGATAGAGCTGATTATTGACGACGGTCTTTTAATCAAGGATAACCGTATTCTGGCGGGACATTCCGCAAAAAAAGAAAATTCCTTTCTTTCGGCAGTTAAAGTCGCCCTGTTCGATGAAAAAGCACACAGGGACGAAGTGGCGCGCAGGCTTCAAAGTGAAAAATTCAAACGCATTCTGCTTTTGGGGACTTCGGAAAAAATGGTGAATAAAATCGCCGCGCGCCTTCAGCTTCCCGCTCCGTCAAAAATAGTTAAGATCGAAGACATTGCGTCTCAGGAAGAAATAGACAAGGCGATAAGGACAAGGCGTATCGAAGGCAAACACGTTATTCCTGTCCCGTCTATCGAGATAAAAAGAAATTATCCAAGTATTTTTTACGATGCTATAAAAATTTTTAAAAGGCGCGTAACTCCGGCAGGCATCGGCCCCGTACCAATCATGCACGAAAAATCGGTTGTACGGCCCGAATATTCAAAGCGCGGCAAAGTTATAATTTCCGAAACAGCTTTAAGCCAGATGGTCATCCACTGCGTTGACGAGTATAACCACGAGATCAAAATCAAAAAAATTCTGGTTAAAGACGACAAAATGGGTTACCGTCTGGTTATCACGATTGACGTACCATACGGCATCCAGCTTGGCGGAAATATTCACGAACTTCAGCAGTACATTATCGAAAACATCGAGCGTTACACGGGCATTTTGATCGAAGAAGTTAATATTATTATTGACAAGATTACGGAATGATGGGGAGTTGGGTCTTAAAACTCCGTGTAACTCCAAGCTATCGTAGATGGCAGTCCTCCGTGGTTAAATTTTTCTTCTTTCAATACACGGCTCACTCGGCAGGCGCCGGCGCGGGTTTGGGTTTGCGTCTTCGCCTGCGTTTTTTTGCGGCGGGCGTAGTTTCGCCGTCGTGGGCGGGTTTGGTTCTGTCGAAGGGGTGCGTCCTTTTTATCGTTATGCCACGCGCGGAAAGGAAGCTGCGCAGGGCGTGTTCCATTTCAAAGCGCGGCGGATTCATTGGCAGGACAAAAGAGCGGGCTATTTGAAAAATCTCCCTGTAGTTTTCGATTACTCCCGGCTTCCATTCGCCTATAGTTTCAAGGTAATCATAAAAAAGCGATCCCATAATATGTCCGCGGTATTTCTCTTCTCCGTTCAGGGCGGCAAGTGTTTTCAGATAACGCTGCCTGAAATCCTTGTTCTTGCGCATAAGTTTTACCGCTTCCGGCTGAAGGTAACAGTACAGCCCCATTTTATCCAGCATATCTACAATAACAGCCGCCTTGTTTGAGTGGATAATCTTGAAGATTTCTTCGGTCAGGCGGGACGGCGAAACAGAGGCAAGCAAACCGGACTGCTTTTTTATTTTCAGTTTTAGATTCATCGGCAAAGAGAAGTCTGTTGCCGCCGCGTATTTTACGGCGCGGATCATTCTTACAGGGTCGTCCGCAAAAATTTCAGATAACGGAATAACCGGAACTACCTGTTTCTTTTTTATATCATCCATGCCGCCCACATAATCCACCACGATTTGCTGTTCGGGATCATAAAACAGGGCGTTCATTGTAAAATCGCGGCGGAACACGTCTTCGTCAATCTTGCCGAATGTGTTGCTTGTGTTTCCGTCTTTCAGGGAACGGAAGGTAGCAGCTTCAAATATTCTCTGTCCGAAATAAATATGCACAAGACGGAAACGCCGCCCGATGATTCTGGAATTGCGGAATAGTTTTTTTATCCGCGAAGGGCTTGCGGCGCTGACAATGTCAAAATCTTTTGGTTTTTTCCCGAGTATCAGATCGCGTACCGCGCCGCCGACAATGTAGGTATCAAAACCCGCGTGTTTCAGTTTTCTGACAATGCTTACAGCTTCGCTGTCAACATCAGCAACATCTATGCCGTGTTCATCTTTTGTGTAGATGGCAGCTTTTTTTTCATGTTTGCCGTCTTTTGTGGCAGAATATCTATATCTCATTCACAATGTTTGTTTAACCATGAAAGAAGATTGTCCATTACTTCCTCACGGTTAGTTTCGTTTAATGTTTCGTGCCTTGCGCCGGGATAAAGCACAAACTCAAGATCAACGATCCCTAAGCCCCGATACGCGTTTACAAGAGCGGTTGGGCTAGCCCCCATATCGCCTACAGGATCGGCGCTTCCCGAAAAAATATACACCGGCAGATTGCGGCTAACTTTCGCCATCTCTTCGCTCCGGTGAATATGATACAACAATTTTGCAAGCTCCCTGTAAAAGCCGGTTGAACAAAACATACCGCAGCACGGATCGTCGTTATACTTATCCACTTCGCTTTCATCACGGGAAATCCAGTCAAAGGACGTGCGATTTGGCTTGAACGGTTTGTTATACGGCCCGTCTGCCAACGCTTTTGCAATGCGCGAACCGTTGCGCTGCCCTCTTATTGCGGCTAAAAAAGTTAAAAAGGGAATTCCCGCTCTAAGTATAAAATCATCGCCCGGTCCCTTTGTTCCCGACAGGATACAGCCTTTAATCAGCAAATTATCGGAATATTCTTCTATATAATGTGAACCAAAAAAGAACCCCAAGAGTGACCAAGAAGAAAGAGCGGAACATTTGCGTTTTTTTTAATTTCGGTATTTATCGCATGAATATCTTTTGTAACAAGCTCAAAACTGCTGCCGTCTCCGCAATGGCCTAACAACCCTCCCTTATCGGGTTTGTTCACATTAAGGTCGGCAGTTTTGCCATGCCCGCGCTGATCCGCAGCCCAAACTTCAATCCCTGCCGCGGTCAATTTCTCGGCCAGCCGCTTGTAACGGAGGGCGTGTTCGGCCATCCCGTGAACTATGTGAAGCACGGCCTTGGACGGCACTGCCGGCGCCCAACGATACAGAAAAAGCCTGGTCCCGTCATGGCTTTCAAAAAAAGATTCATTTTGAACCATAATCTATTGTAACTTTGATACGGAATTATGGCAATGGCATTGAAAAGAATTAGGATTGTTCAGAAACTTCATTTTTTTGAACAATATTCTTCGTTCTACTTCCCGCTTCCTACCTATTTTGGCAGGTAGAAAACCAGTAAAAACTGGCAAACCTACCCATTTTTGTAGATTGGCGGCATATTGTTATGGTCGTATATTTTTCATAAATGCATGTTCAGAAAACTGATAAAACAGGCGGTAATGCTTTGCGGCAAGGTAAAAGTGTATCCGCCTAAAATTGACGCTTTCTGATTCATGGTTTAGTCTGTTTGAGGAGGTTTAAGTATGAAAAGGCATACATTTTCTATTGTCATGGTTTTTTCCCTCTTGTGCGTAACGGCAACTGTTCACGGGCAGGGCTTTACAGGCCCGAGGGATGATCCGCCATCGCCGCCAAGCCCCGGTCATAATCCGCCGCCACCACCGCCAGGTCCCGGTCACAACCCGCCACCGCCGCCAGTGCCCGGTCATAATCCGCCGCCACCGCCTCCAGTACCCGGCCATAATCCGCCACCGCCGCCAGTGCCCGGCCATAATCCGCCGCCGCCGCCAATGCCTGGCCACAACCCACCGCCTCCTCCTAGTCCCGGTCACAACCCACCACTGCCACCTGTCATGACCGGTGAGCCAATGCCGATCAGTGAAGCGTGGAATCTCCCTAAAGATTCATGGGTGATAGTATCAGGCAATCTAGTTAACACGCTGCCGGGAGGCAAGTATTATACGTTCCGCGATTTCTCCGGGGAGATAACCGTTGAAATTGAGCCGAAAGTCTGGCGCGGCTTGTCTGTCGGGCCGTCTGACAAGGTGATGATTGGCGGTGAAATAGAAGTGAAAAAAGGGCAGGTTTCAATAGAAGTAAAAACCATATCCGGCTCCGGCAGAATGAGTAACTGGCATGGACAAGCCGTTACTGTTATCCAGCCCATTACCGTAGGTGAGGCAAAAAATCTTCCCCATGATTCGTGGGTAATACTAACCGGAAATATTGTCAACTCGTTAGGGAGGGAACGTTATACATTCCGTGATTACTCCGGGGAAATTGCCGTTGAAATTGAACCGAAAGTCTGGCGGGGCTTGTCGGCCGGCGTATCCGACATGGTTGAAATTCAGGGCGAACTTGATACTAAAAGAGGGCAATTTTCAATCGAAGTAAAAGCCATAAGAAAGATTTAGTTTTTACCAGAGTTACGCAAAAGGAGCGTATGTTATGCGATACTCGCCGGGCGCGGCTATTTCAAGACTTTTTCAAACGCGGGATGAACTGTCATTTCGTAATATCAGGGGCAGCTTGTTACCCGTCCTGTTGGTTTTTCCGCTCGCCGTCATCATGGGAAATTTGCGGTATTATGATCACGGTTTCGCGTTTACAGGATTCGGTTCGTCCCAACTGATGTTTTTTTCCTGGGGCTTGGTCAGCTCACATTGGCCTTTACACCGAAACGGTTTATAATCCCGCTCCTGCGTTTGACAGCGCTTGTTTCAGCAGCCCTTCTGCCTTTCCTGATCTTCCTGCCGATAGGTTTCGGGCAGTTTGTTCTTTATATGGTTTTCAAATTTTTCAACGGCTTAAGCGCTGCCTGCGCTTTTTACCTGTTCTGTTTTGTGCTTAACAATGTTGAGAGGATTGCGGGACTTGCCCTTATCCAATTGTACTACGGCTTTTACTATACCACATGGAGTATCCTGCCTGCTGTTCATACGGCCGGTGAAACATGGGGCGGCCTTGTTATGTCGGCGGTTTTTCTTGCCGCGGTTTTTTTCTGCAAAACAAAACAATGGTCGGGGCTTAACATAGAAATTAACACAGACAGCGACGGCAGCGGATCGGGTGTTCCATTTGTCATCGGTTTGGGTGTTGTTCATTACACGATCATCTGTATCAGCAATTACATTGACTGGACGGAACACAGCATTTCCAGCACGGCTTTCGGCTTTGGAACTCTTTTATCTATTGTTCTGGTTTTTATCATTCAACTGTTAAAAGGGCGTAATGCGCTGTCTATCTGGCTCATGTTCCTAGCTCTCACCCTGCTTGGATTAGCCGCACTTTTATACGACAGTCCGGTAAGTATCGTTTCCGGTTCTTTCGCCTACGGCCTTGGGGACAGTCTTGGCTATATTATCCTCTACTACCTGTGCGCCGGGGCTATTAAGCGAAGTAAATCCCTGCGGATGTTCAGGCTCTACTGCGTTGTGTATTTTACCGAATATTATATCATTTCAAGTTTGTTTTCATTTTACTTTCAGTATTTCGACGGGCCCGACAAAGTGCTGGCTTTCGCCATTGTGCTGGTTCTGGTTTGCCTGTGCCTGTTGTTCATGCCGCTTATTCAAAAGCGATTGTTTGATGCGGACTGGACGGATGGCCTGTATCTGCGTGATATGGAAGAATATTCCCGCTCTTTAGCGGAAACAGAAAAGATCAATGCCAGAGACCGCCTGAACCTGACGCCGCGCGAGCAGGAAATTTTTACCATGCTGCTGGAAGGCAAAGCGCCGAAAGAAATAGCGTTTACTTTGAAAGTCGGTTACGACACCGTTCATTTTCATCAGAAGAATCTTTACCGCAAGCTGGGTATTAAGAGCAGGTCTGAACTTTTTGCACAGTATCTGTCTGAAACAAAACTTAATTAAACAAAAAACTTATTTATAAAATTGAAGAGCTGCTTTCATTTCATCTCCTTATATATAGTCTTTGTTCCAAATTCATATAAAATCGCATTTTTGCGGGGCTTTAGCCCGAAAAAGCACAGGATTTGTGAGACAACCAACCGGGTTATATCACAAGTTAAATTTGCCTTAATCCGGTTATCATATTATCATTAAACTACTGCTCCGGCAGTTTACGGAGTGAACAATGATGAAACAGTTGGCAATAATACCACAGCCTGTATCAACTACTTATACGGAAGGTGTCTTTTATTCTGACGGTCTGCCGGAAATAAAAGGCGCAGGCGAATTTTCAAAGGAGCTTGAAACTGTCAAGGAGCAGCTTTGCGGCGACATAGAGAAATTGCATCTTTACGCTTCGGAGCAATTTTCAGGCGACGGTGAAAAAAAAGCGAACATAGATACCGGAAAAATTGTCAACTGCGTTCTCGACAGCAGCTTAAACGCCGGAAATGATGAGGCGTACAAGCTTATTATCAAACATGACGGAATTACCGTCAGCGCCGCGGCGGGAAAGGGGATGTTTAACGCTCTTCAAACATTTCGTCAGCTAATGCTTTCGCATTACAGAGACGGCAGTCTGGCGCTGCCCTGTGCCGAAATTACTGATTACCCGCGTTTTCCATGGCGTGGCTTTATGCTTGACTGCGCTCGTCATTTTTATGATGTGTCGTTTATCAAAAATATTCTGGATATAATGTCGTTGCACCACCTTAACCGTTTTCACTGGCACTTGAACGACGATCAGGGCTGGCGGCTTCCCGTACCGGACTATCCCTGGCTGACAGAAGTCGGGGCGCGTAAACTGGAAACGCGGTTTCAATATGAATATTACACGGGCGGCTTTTACGCCGAAGATGACATTCGCGGCATAGTGGAATACGCCGCCGCCCGTCACATTGAGGTTATTCCCGAAATCGATCTGCCGGGACACGCCAGCGCGGTTCTGGCGGCATATCCGGGACTTGGCTGTACCGGCGGCCCGTACCGCGTGGAAGACCGCTTCGGCATTTTTGAAGATGTCCTGTGCGCGGGTAACAATGAAATTTTCGATCTTGCCGCGAAAGTTTTTGACACGCTTGCAAGACTGTTCCCCTCTTGTTATGTGCATATCGGCGGGGACGAAGTGCGGTTTAACCGCTGGAATAACTGCCCCAAGTGTCAAAAACGCTTAAAGGAATTCAATCTTGAAAAACCGGAGCAGCTTCAAAGCTGGATAACGGGCACTCTTGTTCAAATGCTTGTAAGGCGGGGAAAAATCGCAATCGGCTGGGAAGAAATACTGGACGATTGCGACAAATTCCCGCTGCCCAAAGATACCGTCGTAATGTCATGGCGCGGCAGTGAAGGCGGAATTAAAGCGAGCAAACGCGGCCACAAGGTAATTATGTCGCCTAACATCGACGGCTGTTATCTTGATTACAGGCAATACGATTCACCGGAAGAGCCGGGGCCGCACTGGGCAGTTACATCTACTGTATATAAATCCTATTCTGTTGATCCTGTAACGCCGGAAATGAGTGAAGAAGACGCGGCTCATATAATCGGCGGGCAGGGACACTTGTGGTCGGAATTAATCTACGCCGGAAAAATCGCCGAGTACATGATCTTCCCGCGTTTATGCGCCCTTAGCGAAGTTTTTTGGACATCAAAAGAGAACAGGCACTTTGACGATTTTTCGAGGCGGCTAAAAATCCACCGCGAGCGCCTTGATTGTCTTGGCGTACAGCAATACCGAGGAGAGTTAAAGTAGTTAACTGTTAGCAATATTGTTGCTTACAATCAAAAATCTTACTCCCTACTCCCCTTTTTTCATCAAACCAACTATTATCTAAAACATGGCAGTTGGTGAAGTTTATAAATTGCGGCTTGAAAGTATCGCGCCGGGAGGAGATGCCCTTGGACGGTTTGAGGGGAAGCCTGTCTTTGTCAAAGGCGGCGCTCCTGACGAGACTGTCTGCTGCCGCATTGTTGAAGAGCGCAAGACATGGGCAAGAGCGGAACTGCTGGAAATTACAGAGCCGTCGTCCGCGCGAGTCGAAAAGACCTGCGCTTTTTACGGAAAGTGCGGGGGCTGTAATCTTCAGCATATTGATTATGACGCACAGCTTGCGGCAAAGATAAATATTTTAAAAGATTCGTTCCGCAGAATTGGCGGACTTGTTCCTCCCGAACCGGAAATTTTTGCTTCCTCTCCGTGGGAGTACCGTAACAGAATGCAGTTTCATTGCATAAGGCCGGTAAACGGCGAGAATACCGGTTTTGGCTTAAAGGGTGACGACGGAAAAATAATCGCTGTTACAGACTGCCCTGTCGCGGTGCCGCGGATTAGGGATATTCTGCGGCAAAAGGAAACGCTGCCCTTACCGCTTGAAAAAGACAGGTTTACCGTATTTTCCAAAGACGAGGTACTGTTAAGCGAAAGCGGACAGCAGAAGGGGGAAATAAATCTTCAGGAAAAAGATATTTTTATTGACGCGGGAGTTTTTTTTCAGAGCAACTGTTACGCGTTGGAAAAACTTATTTTAGAGTTACGCAAAATTGCCGAAGGCGCCCAGCCAGATTTGCCTATGGCGGATTTATACTGCGGCGTGGGATTATTCGCGATTTTTTTGGGTGATATGTTTCCAAAGGTTGTTCTAGCGGAGGAAAATAAAGCCGCCGTTTCCATCGCACGGGAAAACTTAAAAAAGATCAACGCTGAATTTTTCGCGCTGCGCGACACTGAATGGCCTAACACCTTGCTGCGCCGGAAAGAAACTTTTGGCTTTGCCGTAGTTGATCCGCCAAGGACAGGTCTTGCTCCCAAACTGGCGGCGGCACTGGCGCAGGACGGGCCGCCCGTTCTTGCCTACGTTTCCTGCGATCCAGCGTCTCTTGCGCGGGATTCAAAGATACTGATTGGCGGCGGTTACAAAATGCAAAGACTCGCCTTCTTCGATTTTTACCCGCAGACTGCGCATATTGAAAGTTTGGCGGTTTTTGGGAAATATGTAGCACCGTTAATTTCTTGACGGCGCTATAAAAATTCAGTGTCTGTTACCTTTGCGTGTTCGTTTCACCTAACGACACTATGAAAAAGTGGTAGTAGGTACTCTGCGCCGCCACTTACTTTTTGGTGAATCTTCTCCCGCCGAAGGTCAAGACATTTCCTTCAATCTTACAGTCGGTGTTCTTTTTTATTCCGTTAAAATCTTCGTCATAATAGATATACCCGCCCTTTAATTCATAAGTTGAAGCGATCGTTATTGTTCCATCCCTACTTATGGTTATATGATTTCCACTAATGGTAATGGACACATTACCGCTTTCATAAATGCCATTGGGAATTCCCCCGCCGCTACTGCAAGCGATGATTGTAAGCCCGATTACCGCAGCAATGACGATAATTCCGAATAGTTTGATTGTGTTTTTCATA
This sequence comes from Treponema sp., assembly GCA_031254615.1. Taxonomy (GTDB): domain Bacteria; phylum Spirochaetota; class Spirochaetia; order Treponematales; family Breznakiellaceae; genus WQXQ01. Next base: position 11,649 of record JAIRUC010000224.1, read on the forward strand.
ACACACTCCTTGCGCTTAATGTCCGACCGACAAAATAGTTTCTCCTGAATTTCCACTGATATATGCATCAAAAAAACCACCGTTTTCTTTAAACATTACTCATAGGTTATTTTGTTTTTATTGAGACAAATATTGTGTTTGATGGTTAAGAATTCGTGACTATTTTTATAAAATATGTGCTTTTTGATAATTTTATTTGACAAAAAATGAAATTTTATGATATTATT
>JAIRUC010000267.1 GCA_031254615.1 Treponema sp.
TGTAACACGGTTGTTTTGTGATCCTGCATCATTCTGAACTGCCGTGCCGTGTTTCCGGAGCCCGCGGGAATTACAAGCATACCGACTTCTTCGCCGCCCTGATGCAGTCCAAGCCCGCCCGTAAAAAGGCCGTAAGTTATCATGTTCTGGAACACGTCGCTTTTGTTACAGCCTGTTCCGTAAATACAGCGCGCCATGTAATGCGTCCACTGCTTGATATCGTTACGGTTAAAATAAATCGTTGTGGGAGTTCCGGTAGTGCCGCTGGAAGCGTGAAGACGTACAACTTCCTCTCTTGGAATCGCCAGAAAACCGTAAGGGAAACCGTCTCTTAAATCGTTTTTTGTGGTAAAAGGAATTTTTTTAAGATCGTCTAACGATTTTATATCGCTGGGGCTTGTAATGCCGGCTTTTGAAAGACGCTCTTTGTAAAACGGCGTGCGAAGGGCGCAGGCAATTTGCGCTTTTAACTTTTTAAGCTGAAGCGCCTCAAGTTTCTTTCTCGGCATTTTTTCGATATTTGGAACCAGATATTGAAAATTCATGTTACTTCCTGTTTGCCGCCGCCTGTCCAAGTTTAAAAGCCTTTGCGTTAGACGCAACACTCTCCGCTCCTTTTTTAGAAAACGCGTCGGCAATTGTTTTCTCAAGGCTTTGCGGTTTTATGGGAAGAAAGCAGGAGGACAGCCCAACCATGACCGTATTTGCCGCCTTTGCAAGCCCTGCCTCTTTCGCGAGCTTTCCCGCTTCTACGACATAACTGCGCGGGAGCCGCTTTATAGAAGAAATTAATCCTTCGATTTCGGGATAATTGGTTATATTAGTAAAAGGATCGGCGGAGGTAACAATAGTGCCGCCTTCTTTGAGCCATGACACATACCTTAGGCTTTCGAGCGGCTCCATCGAAATAATAAGATCGGCCGCTCCCCTTGGAACAAGGTCGCCGGGTATTTTTGTGTTAGCTATGCGCAGGTGGGACAATACCGCGCCGCCCCTCTGCGCCATGCCGTGAACTTCGGACTGGCGCACTTCAAGCCCTTCGCTCAAAGCCGCATGGGCAATAATGGAGGCAACGGAAAGAACGCCCTGCCCGCCGACCCCGGCTAAAATGATGTCATACTTCATGGGGATATTATGCTGTAAAATTGAAGGAGTTTCTAGTACTCTGTGCGCTCCGTGCCTCCGTGAGGTCTTTTTGTAATCTTTTAGTGTTGTTACAGGGTTGCGTTTTTTGCCGCTACAGTGTATGGTAATATATAACTAATGGAGGTAAAAATGAATCCCCAAGTAGAACAAGTTGAATGGTCTGAGTCCTATTCAATGAGGATTAAAAAAATTGATGATCAGCATAAAGGATTGTTGAAAATTGTCAATGATTTGTATAGCCATTCTACAGGAGATGAACGGGCAGAACGGATGTATTTTATGGAAGTAATCGGACAGGCAGTGCAGTATATAAAGGAACATTTCGCGACAGAAGAAAGGATTATGATAGCGACAAAGTTTCCCGGTTATCAGGAGCATAAAAAAGCGCATGATGAATTCACAATGACGGTGGTTCAAAGTCTTAATGACTTTAAAGCCGGCAAACAGCTGGTTCTGGTGAAGTTCGCCCATTTTCTTAAAGATTGGGTCTTAACGCATATAGCGGTAATGGATGTACAATATGCCGCTTATTTCAGGCAAATTGCCACCCGTAAAGCGAACGGAAAACTGAGTATCACCAAAGAAGATATAGAACTCCAAGGTTAAAAATCCGCATCACTAGGCATACATTTCATTAACTTAATCGCTGCCCAATTCTTCTCGCAATACTTTTCCCGTCAAGTCCGCCTTCCGCCAGCAATTCTTCCCTTGTTCCCAGCGCCCTGTTTCCTTCCAAAAAATCGCTTTCCACGGCTAATATTTCCGTTTCAGATTTACAGTTACGCAGACGGGCGAGAGAAGTTAAATATTCGCCGAAGCCTCCGTCCTTTATCCCTTCTTCGATAACGGTTGTCAGTTTATATTCATTTAACAAACCGGCTAGATAGTCTTCGTCAATTGGTTTTAAAAAGCGAAGGTTATAAAGGTCTGCTTCAATGCCTTGTTCTTTTAGAATTGCGGCGGCTTCCGAAACTTCCTTGTAAAGACTTCCTGTAAACATAAGGCAGACTTGTCCCTTTCTTTCCATGGAAACAAAAACGCCGCGGCCTGTTTCTACAGGCTGTGAAAATTCAGGCCTTTCATCGGGGCAGAAAGTTTTGGGGTAGCGGATGATAACAGGGCCGTTATTTTTTGCAAGAGCCCAGTCAAACATCACCTGCATTTCGTTTTCGCTCGCGGGTGCCAGAATCGTCATGTTAGGTGAACTGCGGAAGAGCGAAATGTCGAACAGACCCTGATGAGTTTCCCCGTCTGCGATGACAAAGCCGGCCCTGTCCAGCGCAAAAATAACCGGCAGATTTTGCAGGGCAGTATCATGTATTATCTGGTCGACAGAGCGCTGGATAAAGGTTGAGTAAATCGCCACGACAGGGCGCAGTCCGTTAGCTGCAAGACCTGCGGCAAAAGTGGCGGCATGCTCTTCGGCGATGCCGGTGTCGAAAAAGCGGCCGGGAAAAACCTCCTTAAAATGAGATAGCCCTGTTCCCGTCTGCATTGCGGCAGTAACGGCGGCAATGCGTTTGTCGTTTTTCGCCATTTCAAGTATGATACCCGAAAAGGCCTCTGTAAAAGTTTTTTTTCTGCCGGAAGCGGTTACCGCCGATTTATTCTGCTCATTTTTATTCAAATTGATACCATCATCTACAGAAAAAGAACCTACACCATGATAACTATCGGGCTCATCTTCCGCGTAACCGTAACCCTTTCCCTTTTGCGTAATTACATGGATTACAACAGGCCTGTTCAGTCTTTGCACGTCTTCCAGAACGCTTGTCAGCGCGCGGATATTGTGCCCTCCGATTGGCCCTACATATTCAAACCCAAGATCAACAAAAAAATTGTCTATATAAAACACCGCTTTAACCGCGCGTTTCATCCTTACTATAAGATCGAAAAAACCTTCACCCACCCAAGGGATTTTTTTTACCAGAGCGTCAAAATGGCGGCGGAACGTCTGATACTTTGCTTTCATGGAAAGACGGCTTAGATATTTTGAAAGCCCTCCGACATTACGGCTTATCGACATTTTGTTGTCGTTAAGGATGACAATTAACGGCAGCCTTAAATGTCCGGCATGAGACAGCGCTTCATAAGCGAGTCCGCCGGTGAGCGCGCCGTCTCCTATAACGGCAATCGCGTAACCTTTGCCGCCAAGGATTCGTTCTGCCGCAAGCAGTCCCAAAGCGGCAGAGATAGAAGTAGAGGCATGTCCTGTGTTAAAAGCATCATGGGGGCTTTCACTGCATTTTGGAAAACCCGCAAGCCCGCCGTGTTTTCGCAGGGATGAAAATTCCGCGAATCTGCCTGTGAGAATTTTGTGCGCGTAACACTGATGACCCACATCCCAGACAATTTTGTCCTGCGGCGAATTAAACACGCGGTGCAGGGCAATGCTCAGTTCTACCACCCCTAAGTTGGAAGCAAGATGTCCTCCGTTACTCGAAACGGAAGTGACAATATACTCCCTTATTTCCTGCGCAAGCTGGTTAAGCTCCTGTAACTTTAATTTTTTTAAATCCTGCGGAGAATTTATTTTTGACAGCAGATGTTTTGATTGTTGCATATTTCCCTGATTATTCTATTAATTTTATTCACCCTTTGCCACTGCCTGTTGGCTGCGGAAATTTTGCAGGTATTTTTTCCGCGATTCTACCAAATCAGAAAGTTCCCTTGTCATGTGTTCGCTGACATCATTCGCAATAGGAAGCACATAGTCCACTGTTTCTTTGATATAACGTTCGATAAAATCAAGATTATTGACAAAACCGAGCGAAATCACGTTAGAGATACGGTCCGCCACTTTAAGAATTTTTGCGTTATGAGAACCCTTCTCTCTGACACGAAGAAGAAAATCCGGCTTGGATTCGTCCCGCCGCCGTGAAACTTCCTGTACTAAATCGTAAACCGCGTGGCTTTCAAAATCAATATTCAGCAGGATATTGTGATTTAAGTCGGGGATATCTTCAATTACATCGTGTATGAGTGACGCTTTTAAAAGAACAGAGTCAATATATCCGTAGTCAATCAGAATTGCCAGCGTATCAATCTGGTGGCGGAACATATTTCCGCCGCCGTAACGTGATTTTCCGATAAGCAGAGTGGCAATCTGTATGTAAGGGACAAGGTGGCTGCCGCTCAAGTGCAGCATTTGTTCTGTTGTCATTATAGGTCCTTCAGATAATTACCGAGCTTTTCGGTACGCTTGAGAGTTTCTTCCAATTTGCCCCTCTGTTCATCTACCAGAGATGCCGGCGCGTTTTTGACAAACTGTTCGTTCGCAAGTTTTGCGCGTAACCCATCGATATATTTGAGATCTCTTTCAAGATCTCCTGAAAGTTTTTTCTTCAGCGCCTGAGTATCAACGGCTTCGGCGACAAAGACAAACACTTCATAACCGGAGCCTGCCATGCCGATAGAGCCTGCAGGGCGGCCTTCTTTTGCCGCTTCAATCTGTAAATCACCAATTCCCGCAAGAAGTTTGATCAGTCCCTCGTTCTGACGGAAGGGATTCGCCTGCTCCTGGGCCGCACGGACAAGTACGTGCAATTTCTTTTCCGGCGTTATACCACATTCGCTTCGCAGAGTGCGCACCATGCCGACCAGCGACTGCATATTCGCGAAGTTTTTTTCTTCTTCCGCGCACGAAAACTTTTCGTCATATTCGGGATAGCGGCTGTTTATCAAAAGCGCCTGCGGTTTATTCGG
>JAIRUC010000276.1 GCA_031254615.1 Treponema sp.
CCATGTCCCATTCGGCGGGTAGTCTTCTGTATACATTTTTCACTCCCTCCCTTTATATTGATTGAAATATTTGGGATAATGGCTTATGAGCATGAACGAAACGCCGTCGGCAAACCGCACACATATAGCGTTTTTCGGCAGAAGAAACGCCGGGAAATCCAGCCTTGTGAATGCCGTAACCGGGCAAAATCTGGCGGTTGTAAGCGAGGTTAAGGGGACGACGACCGACCCGGTGTACAAGGCGATGGAGCTGTTGCCGTTGGGCCCTGTTGTTATCATTGACACTCCCGGAATTGATGATGAGGGAAACCTTGGGGAGTTGAGGGTAAACAAGGCGCGGCAGGTACTGAACAAAACTGATGTCGCGGTTCTTGTGCTGGACGGGAAACTGCCCTGCCCTGCCCTTGCCCCGGAAAAAGAACTGCTTGATATTTTTGAAGCAAAAAAAATCCCGTATATTACAGTGCTTAACAAATGCGATGCGCCTAACACCAAAGTTGAGGATGGCGTAATGCCGGTAAGCGCGAAAACCGGCGAGAACATCAATTTATTGAAAGAAAAAATCGCCGCACTTGCCGCAGGCGAAGAGCCGAAACAGCGGCTTGTCGCAGACCTTATCAGGCCGTTGGACTTGGTGGTTCTTGTAATACCGATAGACAAAGCCGCTCCCAAAGGACGGCTGATCCTTCCACAACAGCAGATGATACGCGACATTCTGGAAGCCGGCGGCATTACGGTCTGTGTCAGGGAAACTGAATTGCGGCAGACATTGGAAAAAATCGGGCAAAAGCCCGCGCTCGTTATCACAGATAGTCAGGTGTTTGCGCAAGTTTCCGCCGAAGTGCCGCAGGATGTGCCGCTTACCTCGTTTTCAATTTTATTCGCCCGCTTCAAGGGCTTTTTGGAAACAGCGGTTCGGGGAGCCGCGGCAATTGACAGCCTGCATGACGGCGATAAAATTTTAATCTGCGAAGGCTGTACCCACCACCGCCAGTGCGATGACATCGGCACGGTGAAAATCCCGCGCCTGGTAAAAAGCCATTCCAAAACAGAGCCGGAATTCTGTTTTTGCTCCGGAGGCGATTTCCCGCTTGATCTTTCACCTTACAAACTGGTCATTCACTGCGGAGCGTGCATGCTGAACGAACGCGAAATGCAGTACCGCCGCGAAAGCGCACAAAAGCAAAATATTCCCTTTACCAACTATGGGACTACAATCGCCCACATTCATGGTATACTGGAACGAAGTACTGCAATGTTTCGTTTTGATTAACAACCCGGTTGGTTGTTAATCAAAGCGTGCAGTTTGCATACCTGTGGTATGACAAGCCTACGACTTGCAAAACTGCTATTTTATAAGGAAATTATTAAGAAACTGAAGTTTCTTAATAAAGAGGAAGGAAAATGAGCGAAAATTTTATCAATCAGAAGTATGTCGAAGATTTGCTTGAAAACGCCAAATTTGCAGATAACGCAAGCATCAGCCTGTCGCTGGATAAGGCAGAGCGCGGGGAACCGCTTTCTCACAGCGAGATCGCCGCGCTTTTGGTTAACGAAAACAGCGAACATCTTGCGCGTATTTTTGAAATAGCCGGACAAATAAAAAAACGGATTTACGGCAACAGGATCGTAATGTTCGCGCCGTTATATGTCAGCGATTTTTGCGTAAACCGTTGCGCGTACTGCAATTTTAACCACAACCACGATTTTAACAGGCGTAAGCTGACAATGGACGAACTGCGCGAGGAAGTAAAAATACTGGAAGAAATGGGGCACAAGCGGCTTGCGGTTGAAGCCGGCGAACACGACGGCGAGTGCCCTATCGACTACATTCTTGAGTGCATAAAAACCATTTACGACATGAAATTTAAAAACGGCGAGATTCGCAGAGTCAATATAAATATCGCGGCAACCACTACGGAAAATTACCGCAAACTGAAAAACGCCGGGATTGGCACTTATATTCTCTTTCAGGAAACATACCACGAACCCACCTACAACAGCGTCCATATCTCCGGTCCCAAAACAGACTTTGCCTGGCATCTTAACGCCTTTGACCGCGCTCAGGATGCCGGAATTGACGATGTAGGCGGCGGCGTTCTTTTCGGTCTTGCCAATCCCTACTTTGACGTTTTAGGCCTTCTTCTGCACAACGAACATCTCGAAAAAAAATACAACGTGGGCTTTCACACAATTTCCGTCCCGCGCCTTTGCCCTGCAGAAGGAATGAACATCAACGATTTTCCCAATTTGGTAGACGATGAAACTTTCGCGAAAATTGTCGCGATTATCCGCATTGCCGTCCCGTTTACCGGGATGATTCTCTCCACAAGGGAATCTCACGACATGCGGAAAAAACTTCTGCGCTTGGGGATTTCGCAGATCAGCGCCGGTTCCAGTACCGGAGTCGGCGGTTACGCGAAACGCAAAAGCAACGAAGCTCTTACCCCGCAGTTTACGGTAAACGACGACCGCAGCGCCGTTTCGATTATAACGGAGCTGATGGACGACGGCTACATCCCAAGTTTCTGCACCGCCTGTTACCGCGGAGGAAGAACCGGAGACCGTTTTATGTCGCTGGCAAAATCGGGACAAATCGGCAATGTGTGCCTTCCCAACGCGCTTATGACGCTTTGCGAATATTCCATGGATTACGGGGACAACGCTTTCAGGGAAAAAGCCGCCGCCATTATCGAAAAGGAAATCCCTCAAATAGCCAACGAAACAATACGGGGCAAGACGATTGAGAATGTGAAGAAGATTCGATCCGGCGAGGGACGGGATTTTTTTGTTTAAGAAGAGTGAAAAAAGTGGCGCCGGGTACTTCTGCGCCTACTGTAATCTTCTCATTTTTCCCTAAATATCCTGAATTTGTTGCGCGGAAAGACCGGTATATTTGCTTATCTGAGATACAGGCAAATTGTCAGCTTTCATTTTTCGGATATATTCCAAACTTGTTTCTAATCGCCCCTGGTGAATGCCTTGTTGTAAACCTTGCTGAATACCTTCCCGCTTGGCATTGACCATGCCGCTTTGGAGATCGAGTTCGTACTTTAATTCGCTGGTGAGACGGGCATATTCCCTTTCGTCATCAGTGATGTTAAATAACGCGCTTGCAGCCATCGCTATTCCTCCCTCGCGGTTTACTATCTCTGTAATTTTCTCACTTTTCGTTTTGTCTGTCAAATATTCAAAAAACGCGGCCCACGCTTCCGCCTCGGTCATTTCGACTGCGGATTTCTCGATCACTTTTGCGGCTTTCACAAGTTCCATGAAGATTATCCTCGTTTTGCCATTCAGAGACATATTGTTGACAGGATCGTAATACTCAAAATAGCGCGCCAAAGTATCATCCGGGAAAAATGTTCCGTTGGCGATGATTGCGATTTGGTAGGTTTTCTTCAGATCGGAGTAGGATTTTCCTGCCCCCTTGATGTCCTGCCCGCAAAATGATCTTGC
>JAIRUC010000155.1 GCA_031254615.1 Treponema sp.
GAGGTGTTACACCCGTTCCCTTTCCGAACACGGAAGTTAAGCCCTCCCGCGCCGATGATACTGCCCCTCTAAGGGGCGGGAAAGTAGGTTGTCGCCGGGCTTTTTCTTTGCCTCTCCCATTTTACATTTCAGTTTTAGTCATTAAATTAAAATGCCGATATTAACGATATGAAACAGAAATTTATCATTTTATTCGTATTGTTCATTCTATTCATGATGGTCTTATTTGTTCCGTCTTATTTACAAGCCCAAGAGACAGAGATTTTCCGTCAGGAAGGCATTGCATCGTGGTACGGCAAGGAATTTGACGGGCGCCCGACAGCATCGGGAGAGATTTTCGATTCTTCTCAATTAACAGCTGCTCATCCTAACCTGCCTTTTGGAACTACGCTGGTTGTAACAAACAGGCATAATAACAAAAAAGTGACAGTCAGAGTAACTGATCGCGGGCCATTTGTCGCCGCAAGGATAATTGATGTTTCAAAAGCCGCCGCCGAGCAGCTTGATATGATAGTTACAGGAACCGCTCCTGTATCAATTGAAAGCGTTGACCGTATTGTAACTAAACCGGCTGGTGTATCGAAGCCTGTACAGGAAACAGTTGTGCAGACTGCGCCGCCTGCCGCCGTTACAGAAGTCCCACAAGCGCCGGTTTATACGCCTGTGATTACCACTACTACGGTTACCGCACCCACGACGGCACCTGCGCCGCAGGTTATAAGTTACGCTCCTGTGACAGAGACATATGCCGCGCCGCCTGCAGCCGCTCAAGTTTCTTATCGGGTAAAGCTGACGCCGGAAATTAGCGTTATGCAAAATAAATCGTACCGCTTGCAGGTTGGCTCTTACAAAGTTGCAAGAAACGCGGTTGATGCGTTTGAAAGGCTTAAAAACGCGGGGCTTAATCCCGCTTATGAACGCCATACCGAACCGGAAAAAGGCGAGTTTTTCCGCGTTGTACTTGCGGGCGTACAAGGAACAGATGTGCAGCTAACTGCCGAAAAACTCGGGACTGCCGGTTTTAGAGAAGCGTTGATTCGGGAAGAAAACTAGACTTGTTCGACAACCCGGTTGGTTGGTCTCATGGTCAGCTAAGCTGACCAGTCTTGCAGTTTTACGACCTATGGTCGCGGACTAAAGTCCGATAAAACTGCTATTTTAAGGAATTTATTCAGAAACTGAAGTTTCTGAATAATTAAAAAAACAACAATTTATTTCGGCGCTGGATTCGGATTCCAGCGCCGTTTTTTTTGTTAAACGATAGCGTCCTTCATTTCTTTCACATAACTGTAAATGTGCGGCGCCGCTGTTGTGCCGTACTGCGCCGCTATTTTTACAATGGCGCTTCCAACAATAACGCCGTCCGCAATGTGCGCCATCTGCGCCGCCTGTGCGGGAGAGTGAATCCCAAAACCGATAGCGACAGGAATCTGCGTGACCGATTTTATCGCCGAAGTTATTGAGGCAAGATCTGTCGTTATTTCACTGCGAATGCCGGTTACTCCCATTGACGAAACAAGGTAGATAAAGCCGCTTGCGGTTTTCGCGATTTCTTTTATCCGAGCATCTGAGGTTGGGGCGATTAGGGAGATAAGGTCTATGCCGAATTTACTAGCCGCCTCCCGCACGGGCGGCTGTTCTTCAAACGGAAGGTCGGGGATTATGATGCCGTCCAAACCAACTTCGGCACACCGCTTGAAAAAAGCATCGTAGCCGGTCTTGCCGTTTGCAGGGCTTTCATTCAAGCCGTACTGAAAAACGGGGTTTACATAGGTAAGAAATACAAAGGGGACACTTGTCTCCTTTCGTAAATCGGCGACAAGGTTGAAAAGTTTTTCTACTGTAGCCCCTGCAGCGAGAGCTCTGGTGTTCGCTTCCTGAATTACCGGCCCTTCCGCGATTGGATCGGAAAAGGGAATACCGATTTCTATCAAATCCGCGCCGGCTCTGATCATCTCTAAAACAAACTCTTTTGATTTTTCGATACTCGGGTCGCCGCCTGTTACAAAGCCGATAAAGGCTTTTCCGTTTTTAAAAGCGTTTTTTATGTTACTCATTGATTTACTCCTTGATTTTTGGTCTGACTATAGTCAGACCTATGTAAAATCGGAAATCTCCGGCAATTTTAATTGTCGGAGAGAGCTTTCCCCCTATACCTTGCGATTGCCGCAACGTCTTTGTCTCCGCGGCCGGAAAGACAAATGATGATGTTTTCGTCTTTGCCAAAGTTACGCGCTATTTTTTGCGCGTGTGCAACCGCGTGCGCGCTTTCAATCGCGCTGATAATTCCCTCTGTGCGGGCAAGATACTCAAATGCGCAGACAGCTTCCTCATCTGTTACGGGCACATATTCGGCGCGCTTTGTTTCCGCCAGCCATGCGTGTTCCGGCCCGATACCAGGATAATCCAGCCCAGCGGAGATTGAATACACAGGCGCGATTTGCCCGTCTTCGTTCTGACAGAAAATTGACTTCATTCCGTGAAAAATACCGACAGTCCCTTTCGCGATAGCGGCGGCGTGTTTTTCCGTATCTATTCCCTGACCCGCGGCTTCGCAGCCAATCAGCCTGACTTTTTCGTCTTTGATAAAATTGTAAAAAAGTCCCATTGCGTTACTGCCGCCGCCGACACAGGCAAGAACTGCCGCAGGCAGTCTGCCTTCCGCAGCGAGGATTTGCTCTTTTGCTTCCTTGCTGATTACCGCCTGAAAATCGCGCACAATCAGCGGGAAGGGATGAGGCCCCATCACAGAGCCAAGCACATAGTGGGTGTCGTGAACACGGCTGACCCATTCGCGCATAGTTTCATTTACAGCGTCTTTAAGGGTTTGCGTGCCGGATGTGACAGGATGAACTTTTGCACCTAACAGCTCCATGCGGTAGACATTGAGTGCCTGACGCTCGGTGTCTTCCTTGCCCATGAAAATTTCGCACTCCATTCCAAGAAGGGCCGCAGCTGTTGCCGCCGCTACCCCGTGCTGGCCGGCTCCGGTTTCGGCAATTATTCTTGTCTTGCCCATTTTTTTCGCAAGCAGTGTCTGTCCAAGAACATTGTTGATCTTGTGAGAGCCGGTGTGGTTCAAATCTTCCCGCTTCAGGTAGATTTTCGCCCCTCCCAGATCGCAGCTCATTTTTTCCGCATAGTACAAAAGCGACGGCCTGCCGGCGTAATTTTTTAACAGGCTGTCAAGCTCTGCCTTAAACGCGCTGTCTTCCTTATAATGGTTGTACGCCTTTTCCAGATTGATGATTTCGTTCATCAAAGTTTCCGGTATAAACTGACCACCGTATTCGCCAAATCTTCCATTATTCATTGCTTTCCTTCCTTACAGTTGTAATTAATTGTAATATTTTTTCGCGGCTTTTGATACCGTCTGTCTCGGCCCCGCTGGAGATGTCAAGGGCGAATGGGGCAAGAGCCATTGCCTGTTTAACATTTTTTATATTAATCCCCCCGGCAAGAAACCACGGTTTTTCAATTTTTAGCTTTTTAAGAAGATTCCAATTGAAAGTTTCTCCCGAGCCGGCGCCCGAATCAACAAGGATATAATCTGAATTTTTATTGTTGATAATACCGGAGTATGCGGAAAAGGCGAAGTTTCGTTCGGCTTCCACATTTTCTTTTGAGTCTTCTTTGCGCCTAATCGTTAAAAACTTGCAAACCTTAATCACGGGAAGATCGCTGTTTTTTTCTTTGAGTTTTGTGATGTAATCATCATCTTCGCTTCCATGAAGTTGAGCGATGGAAATAACGCCGTTTTTGTAAAGGGCTGTAATTTCATCAATTTGTGAGTTTACAAAAACGCCGACAGGTATAATGTAATCCGCAAGGCGGGAACGCAGACGCTGCGCGAGAGTGGGAGTCACCTGCCGCTTGCTTTGCGTAAAGACAAAGCCTGCGTAATCGGGACGCCCTTCGTTTACATAATCAATATCCTGTTCGCGGAACAGCCCGCATATTTTTACGCGCAAGATGATTATAGTTTAAAACTCGATAGAATAACAGTCAAGGGAACGGCGGGGTAGGAAAGAACCTTGCGCATTGTACCTTTGGTACGCGGCATTATTCCGAGAAGAGCATCTCACAAATGCGAAATAAAAAGTACTTTTATCATTTCCTATTTTGCTCGCTCCTTTTCCATTTCATCAACACCGCTAAAATCTATCAATTGATGTTTTGGCAGACCAATACTCAAGGCATATTCACCCATCTCATCATAATCCGACTTTTTTCTTCTGTCCAATTTAAATATTTTATTGGGGAAAATAAAATAATGAAACTCATTATTTTTAAAGTCAGCATACCAATTTCCAATATGTTCCATATCAAATGATTTCGCCAATTCATTGGCTGTTTTTTCAACATTATTTTCCGGTATTTCAATCGTATGCAGCGTCCATTTTTCCAACCATGGCGTTTCGTGCATAGCCTCAACTTTTTCAACTCTGGTAGACACAATTTTTACACTTTTTAAGACATTTTTGTCGTGTAAACTTTCTTCTATAATGACGCCGCTATAACTCATTTTTTTGCTCCGTTTCTAAGAAGATTCAATATCGCTTCTTCTGTGTTAAGATCATAATCACCTATATAGCCGTTTCGGTGGTAAATAATTCCGTTTTCATGATTACGTAATATATATTCAGAAAATTTGTCGAGCCCTTTTTCTTTAATACATTTTACAAATGTTTTTAGTCTTAAATGTTCATCATTAAACATATCTTTATCGCAAGAAAAATCAGGACATTCCCAACAGCCAGCAAAACCATTTTTTATACAGCAATCATGTTGAAAACATCCTTCTTCAGATGATTTTTTTCCACATTGATTTGCAGAATGACAGTCGCAACTGCCATCTGGACAACAAAGAATACATAA
>JAIRUC010000181.1 GCA_031254615.1 Treponema sp.
TGCCATTTTACGGGCTTCTTTTTTGTCGATCCATATCCCCGGATCAAAGTCTTTTACTTCTCCGGCAATTTTTACATCAAAGTCCGTTGTATCGAAAGAGGTTAATTTTGATATCCCGCTTTTTCCCGCTTTTAATGCGGCGGTAAATTCTTCGATTGAATTCCCTATGGGGGATATAACGCCCATTCCTGTTACAACTACCCGCTTCATATCAACTCCTTCCTGAAAAGGCGATGTCCGAAAAGTTTAAAAACGTGTTCGGACAGCCCCTTACATAAACATTCCGCCGTCAACGGTAAGCACCTGTCCGGTAATATACGCAGAATCATCCGAAGACAGAAAAAGAGCCGCGGCGGCAATATCTTCCGGTGTCCCCATCCGCTTTAGGGGTATTTGTTCAAGCATTGTTTCTTTTATTTTTTCCGGAAGAACGCTGGTCATGTCCGTCGTAATAAAGCCCGGCGCAATCGCGTTAACCCGTACATTCCTGGAAGCTGTTTCCCGGGCAAGGCTTTTGGAAAGCCCGATCAGGGCAGCCTTGCTTGCAGCGTAATTTATCTGTCCACCGTTTCCGTGGAGTCCCACAACGCTGGACATGTTGATAATCGCTCCTGTTCTTTTTTGAATCATATCCCTTCCCACGGTACGGGCAATAATAAAAGCCGCATGCAGGTTAACGTCAATAACGTTACGGAAATCATCCAGCTTCATGCGAAAAGCCAGATTGTCTTTGGTGATTCCCGCGTTGTTTACCAAAATGTCAAAGCCGCCGGATTCTTTTATTGCGCTTTCTATAAGTGATTCGAGGGTATCCAGCGCGGAAAGATCGGCGGATATCCAATGGAGCTTGCCGCAGGATTTTTCAATGCGGTTTGCGAGGTCTTCGGGCTCGCAGGTTGAAAGCCCCCAAACTTCCGCGCCGTCGGCAATAAAGCGATCCGCTATCGCCTTCCCGATTCCCCGGGAAGCGCCGGTTACAAGCGCTTTTTTGTTTTCCAGTTTCATATTTGCTCCATGGTATAACAGGGAACAGCGCTTCCTGTGTCACGCCATAATCCCTGTAAGATATTGCCCGGGTCGGCTTCAATAAGCGCGTCCGGTTCCAGTTCAGTAAACGAGGCTTCCTCGTCTGTCCAGCGCACCGGTTCTACAATGTGCCGCAGGGCAAGGGCTTTTGCCTCTTCTCCGCTCTGTATTTGTTTTCCGGTAACATTGGAAAAAATCTTTATTGACGGATCGTTAAAATGAATCTTTTCTATAAATAATGCAAATGTATCAGCCGCTTCTTTCATCATGGGTGAGTGGAAGGGGCCCGCTACCCGGAGTCGTCTAACACGTCTGGCACCTGCTTCCTTAAAACGCTTTTCCGCTTCCACCAGCGAAGACGCGCTGCCTGATACAACTACCTGTTTTGATGAATTTATATTTGCCGGATATAAATCTTCCAGCCCCGCGGTTTTCCATTGTTCAATACAAGACTCAACCTGAGAAAGAGTAAGCCCGATTATGGCAGCCATACCGGGCGGCTCATCCGCTTTTTGCATTATATTGTCAACAGCGGCCTGCATCGCTTTGCCGCGGGCGTCGACAAGGCGGAAACAGTCTTCCAGGCTGATTACCCCCGCACAGGCAAGGGCAGGGTATTCCCCAAGGCTGAAGCCTGCGCAGGCAATTGGTGTAATTCCCTGTTCCATAAGGTATGCGGCAGCGGCGAGGGATACGGCGCTTAAGCTGATTTGCGAAATGTCGCTTCGCTTTAAGGTGTCCGCGTTGGAATCCCTGACCAGGCTGACCATGTCGCGGTCCAGAACGGCGGAAGCGGTATCAAAAACTTTTTTTGCTTCCACCGATTTTTCAATTAAATCCAGCCCCATGCCGGGGAATTGGACTCCTTGTCCGGGAAACAAAAAAATTGTTTTTTTGCCGGTAAGGTCTACCATCTGATCAGATTTCCTCCGTAGGTAAGGCCCGCTCCAAAACCTACCGTCATAATAAGGTCGCCCTTTTTAAGAGCGCCGGATCGGTTCAGTTCATCAAGCGCGATGGGAATGGATGCGGAAGATGTATTGGCGTATTCTTCTATATTAAGGTACAGTTTTTCTTCGGGGATTTTCAGCCGTTTTCCCGCCGCCTGGACAATACGGGCGTTTGCCTGATGGGGAATAATCAACGCCAGGTCTTGTATACCGATCTTCTCTTCATTCATCATCCTGTCGAGTATTTCCGTAATGGCTCCGACGGCAAAGTTATACACAGCCTGTCCGTTCATTGTTATAACACTGCTTTTTTCTATAGTTTCACCTTTTTTCCATGGCGCTCTGCTTACTCCCCGCCGGGCAATAAGATGCTCCCAGCCTGAGCCGTCAGCTTTGAGAATGGTTCGGAGCAAACCTCTGGTGGATTTGCCAGCTTCATTTTGTGAAGCGGTTTTTTCCAGCAAAACTGCACCTGCGCCGTCGCCAAAAAGGACACATGTAGACCGGTCGTCCCAGTCGGTAACCCGGGAAAGCAGATCAACTCCGATAACCAGCGCTCGCTTGCGCCGGGAGTCGGCGTTTAAAAGAGCGG
Organism: Treponema sp.; assembly: GCA_031254615.1. Lineage (GTDB taxonomy): Bacteria > Spirochaetota > Spirochaetia > Treponematales > Breznakiellaceae > WQXQ01. Next base: position 2,569 of record JAIRUC010000181.1, read on the forward strand.
CGGCAGTCTCCATTCCGTAAATAAAACCCGAACAGGCCGCCGTTATATCCATTGAGGCCGCGTTTTTTGCTCCCAAAATATGCTGAACTATGCATGATGTGGGCGGACAACAGTAATAATCCGGGGTTGAAGTTCCCAAAACAATAAAATCTACCGTTAAGACAAGTTCTTCCAGAGGGGAACCTTCGCTCGCTACGCATCTTCGATGCTGCGCTTGCTCGGTGGAGTGTACCGGGCTTTTTTCGGATACCGCGCCCCTTTTGATAGCCATTTTTAACGCTTCCAGGGCAGCCGCTGCCCCTAAATCACTGGTGGCAGTGTTTTCATCGGCAATATGACGGGAGCCAATCCCCGTATGAGAGCGTATCCACTCATCGCTGGTATCAATTTTCTTTGCCAAATCCTCGTTTGTTATCCGCCGCTCAGGTACGGAACGCCCGGTTGCTATTATTTCAATTGCCATTAGACCCTTAGACCGGAAAAAACCGGATTTGGTTGCATTTTATGGGAGATTTTCCATGACAAAATATTGAAAAATGTCATAATAGAAATATAAGAAAACCGGACAAAGATGTCAAGCGGTAACAAAAGAACAAAGAAAAATTAAAAAAGAAGAATCTTTACCGCGGAGGACACGGAGTTTCACGGAGATTTGATATGATCAAACCGTAGGGTGTCAGAGACCTTTCTTAATTCCCCATAATTTTAGGGTATTTGCTATGTTTACGGCAAAATCTGACTGTGTTTTTTCTAAGGCTTTTATTAAATCAAGTAATACTGTTCTATAATTTTCGTCTTCCTGTATCGTTTCAGGCATAAGAAGGCGGTACGTGTCTGTTTTAAGGGCGGCGGCTATATTAATAAGTGTGATATCGCTTACCCATGTACGGCAGCCTTCAATATCCCTTACCATATTTGATGAAATTCCGGCGTTTTCTGCAAGTTTTTCCTGCGATAAACCAAGTAATGCCCTCTGGTTTTTAATGTTTATTGATAAAGTTTTCCGTAAATCAATGGGTCTTTTCTCCATTTTATCATAAGTATGATTAGAAATAAAAAAACTTGTAAAATTTGATATTATCAGCAGTATACCATTGACAGCTTCATGGTACTGATATAGAATAGTGTCAGCAATATGTCTACCGCTATTAGCGGTATTTTAATTAGGAGAAAGGGTGGTTGGAATAATTTTAATGGTGCTCGGCGTCATATTAAATTTTTTCAAGATACTCATTTGTAAAGAGTTAGGCGACATTTTTTTGAAATTTGTATAAAAATTATTATTTGTAATCCTTGTCGATTTTTTGATTATATGGAGGAACAAAAACATGCGTAGTACTGCCGCTGTTATGGATGAAGGGATAACCGTTCTCTTGAAAACTGTCCCGCCCACGCTGAACTTGCCGTTTTAGACCAAAGCATATAAGGTGGTATACAAAAGCCCTGGAGGAAAAAGTGGGCAAAAGAAAAAGGTATACCGCTGAAGAAAAGGTTAAAATTCTGAGAAATGTGCTTGAGGATGGGAAATCAATAAGCCAGGTTGCTGAACAATACGGGCTTCATCCGAACAACATCTTCAAATGGCGGAAACAGCTTTTTGAGGAAGGAGTCCAAACCTTCCAGATAAAGCGGTCAGATATCTCCGGCAAAGCCGAAGAACGGAAGATAGCAGCGCTTGAAGACAAGATTAAGCAGAAAGACGAAGTAATAGCGGAGCTTGCCGAAGAGCTTTTGGCCTTAAAAAAAAAGAACTCTGGCCTTCGGTAGGGAAAGCGAAAATGAGCCTTG
>JAIRUC010000197.1 GCA_031254615.1 Treponema sp.
TATTTCACCCTGTTCAATTGACAGATTGATATTCTCAAGCGCCCATTTTTTTTCGCCGGGGTATGAATAATAAACTTTCTCGAGATTAATAATCTGAGACAACCGAATTCCTACAATAAATAAATATTTACAACTAATGCCAAAAAAGAAAAAATTAAAATTCCCGCAAGGGATAGATAATCATGCACTTTCATTACAGGTTTTTCAAGCCATGTCCTTGATTTGAAAGCGCCAAAAGCCCTTGAATCCATGGCAACCGACACTGCCTGCGCCTTGCGCATAGCGCCTAACACCAGCGGGATAACCAGAGCGGGGTATGCCGTCAATTTGGCGAAAAAACGCCCTTTCTCAAAAGAGTTACTGCCGCGAAGCCTTTGAGCGTCCATAATGGCGCGTCCTTCTTCACGAAAAAGCGGGATCAGGTTGAAAGATGTTGTAATAACGAATGCGCTGCGGTAATTTATGCCAAAACCGGCAAGCCCAAGGGCAATTTCGTAAGGTGAAGTAGTTTCGGTCAGTACCGGCAGAAGCAGCAGCAGCGCCGCCAGACGGCATCCAATCATAAGGCCGGAGTAAAGGCCGTCCCACTTTAAAGAAAAGCCAAAAATCGGCTTAAAAATGTAATTTTGCCCGGAATTAAAAGTTATATGCATAAATATTACTAACAATGACAGGGTAACAAGAGGCTTGACGCTTCTAAAAGGTATTTTCCACGCGAGCCTCAGCGTCAAAATCGTCAGTAGCAGCGCCGCGCAAACCGGAAATTTGTCCACAACAAAGGCAAGAATTGTAAATATCAATATAAACAATATCTTTACACGAGTATCAAGTTTATATAAAAAACTATTAGCATTCAACATAAATTATTTTAATAAAAGTATATACAAAAAAATAATAATGTACTATACTTATATTATCCTACAATTATAAATTTAAGGAGTATGTAATGACTGATGCAAAAACCCGTCTGGCAAACAGAGAGCGGCAGAGAAAGTACCGTGAGGCGCACAGGGACGAAATCAACGAACAGCGAAAAGAACGGTACAACAGCCGAATTAAGAAAGGAAAATGCCCCCGCTGCGGTGGTAAGGTGAAGAAAGGTTATACCTTGTGCGCCGAATGCTGCGACTATCAGGCAAACTTAAACCGCAAGTATGTAAAATTAAGAAAAAAGACCGGAACCAAGAAAACAGCCGCCAAAAAAGCGGTAAAAAAGCCGGCTGTAAAAAAATCAGCCGCAAAAAAACCGGCTAAGAAAATGACAGCTAAAAAATAAATTTACGAACAGCCGGATTGTTTGCTAGTTAGCGTTGCTGCCGGCAAACAAATCCGGCAGTTTATAAACATCTTCGACATTATCAACAAGAATTCCGCCCATACCCATTTCCAAAGGCAGTGCAATATCTATATCGTAGCGATCACCGACAGAAATACACCGCTCAATATCACATCCGCAAAGTTCCGCCGCTTTTAGAAAGTGGATTTTTTCGGGCTTTGAAACTTTGACGGTATCCAGCCCGACAATTTTTTGCAGAAGATCATCCACCCCCAAAACCGAAAGAGTGCGAACAGCGACAGACACCGTATTATTTGTAACTACCGCGAGAGTGAAACGGGATGCCAGAACTTCAAGAACACAACGAAGCTGTTTGTCTTTTTCAAGATAATCTTCCGGGCGGTAGTATTCATCCCTCCAACGGATATTTTCTTCGATAGAAATGCCGAACGCCAAAAAAGTATTGGAAAGGCTGATGGCCTGCCCGTTATGAGATTCCGCCCAATTTTTTCTGTACTGAGCGACTTCGTCATTCATCTGTTCAAATGTTTTTCCTTTTATTTGCGCAAGACGATTTATGGGCAGATCAGTCTGGGTTTGCGCATACTCATCGTGGGTGTAAAGTGTGCAATCCATGTCGAAGATAAGCGCCGAATTTGAAAGGTCGTCAGGCAGTTTATAAATTTTCATTCGGGGTTGAAGGGCAGTTCGTTCTGCGGTTCGACTGCCATGGTTTGCGAAAGCAGACGATTGATGATACCGGCGTTATCCAGCAGGCTGGAAACAGATTGATTTTGATGCAGACGGGAAATTACATGTGCGAAAAGTTTGGAAATACTTACATTAACGTACCACTCGCGCTTTACAACTTCTTCCTGATAAACTGCGTTAGTCCCGATTATGCGGTAAAAAAGTCCTTCCTTATAGGCTTCGTCAAAATGAGAAATTGCTTCGCCGGAAAAAAGAGGCAGACTGATAGCGCAGATAATCCTGCGCGCACCGTTTTCTTTAAGAAGCCTCATTCCTTTTATCAATGTACCGCCAGTTCCCAAAATGTCATCCGCCATAAAAACAGTTTTATCCTGCACGCTGCCCAAAAGGCGTATTTGAGAAATATTTGACTGGGACGCGTCTCTGCTGACTTTGGAATAATCTCTTTCCTTGTACAACAATGCCAAAGGCTTTTTCAACGAAGAGGCATAAAATTTATTTCTGTCGACAGCGCCGGTATCCGGAGAAACGACAACAAAATCATCGTTTAGAATTCCATCCAT
>JAIRUC010000246.1 GCA_031254615.1 Treponema sp.
ACATTATGCGACACTTTCTTTCACATACAACCCCAAATATGAGATATATATGACACTCTTTTAAAAGGTAAAAATCAGCATTTTATGGCACTTATTGGGACTCTATCCTCAAGACCAACCAATGTGATTATCCCCACGAGCTACAATTCCCCTTGCGCCCTAGAAATGTATGTCCAAATATACACCAGCGCACAGAGGCGGGGCGCGCACCGGAAAAAAATCTTTGCGGTTCTCCGCTGGAGAGACCGCGTAGCGGGCTCGTAAGCGGGTTCTCGCAAATTTTTTCCGGTGTGCGCCCCGCCTCTGTGCGCATGTTGGTACTAATCTTTAGGCATACATTTACTTACTCTCATCGTCAGCTACCACTTTCTCTATCTTCTTAATCAAGTCAAAACTATCGCCTATACTCGTGTCCGCATAAAACCGCAGGTGGGGAATTTTTCGTATGTGCATTGAGGCGCCCAACTGCGACTGGATAAAGCCAGCGGCGCTTTGAAGACCCTCTACTCCCTTTTCCATGCTTTTGCCGCGAATGTCAGAAACATAAACATCGGCAAAGGAAAGGTCTTTTGACACATTGACCTTTGTAATAGAAAGAAAAGAGCTTACTCTGTTGTCTTTTATCCAGCCTTCAAGAATAAGGGAACTTATCTTTTCCTGGATCGCCTGACCCAGCCTTTCCATCCGGTATTGGGACATATTTATCTTAGTTTTCGCGCTATTTCAACAATTTCGATTACTTCAAGCATGTCGCCGGTCTTTATGTCGTCAAAGTTGTCAAGACCGATGCCGCATTCGTAACCTGCGGCCACTTCGCGCGCGTCATCCTTAAAACGCCTTAGCGACGCGATTTTTCCGTTATGAATAACAACCTGATCCCTTATAACATTTATATTACAGCTTCGCTTGACAGTTCCCGTTAGCACATAACAGCCGGCAATGGTGCCGATTTTCGGCACTTTGAATGTTTCCCGAACTTCAACCGTTGCGATCACTTCTTCCTTTGTGTCCGGTTTTAACATTCCTTCCATGGCCTGCTCTATTTCTTCAACCGCTTTGTAAATAATGTTGTATTTTCTGATATCGACCTTTTCCTGGTCCGCAAGTATTTTCGCCTTGGGCAGGGGCCTTACGTTAAAGCTGATGATAATTGCGTTAGATGCAATGGCGAGGTCTACATCGCCTTCGTTTACAGGGCCTGGAAGAGCCTGAATAACGTGCAGGCGTATTTCTTTTGTAGAAAGTTTTTCAAGGCTTGATTTAAGCGCTTCGGCGGAGCCCTGCACGTCGGCTTTTATGATTACCTTCAATTCCTGAATAGCGCCGTCGCTTATCATGTCATGCAGGTTGTCCATTGTAACTTTTTTCAGTATCTTGGCGTCTTCAAAGCGTTTAAGTTCCTGCCGTTTTGAAGAATATTCACGCGCAAGCTTTTCGTCGGATACCACCTGCAACGGGTCGCCGGCATTCGGGATGCCTTCAAAGCCTAAAACTTCAACCGGCATGGACGGGGTCGCCCTGTTGATTCGCTCGCCCTTGTCATTGAAAATCGCGCGCACTTTGCCGGGCCAAACGCCCGCTACAAACGAATCGCCGATTGCGATTGTTCCCCTTTCTACCATTACAGTCGCAACAATACCGCGGCCGTGATCTACTTTCGATTCCAGAATTTTTCCTTCGGCAGTGCGCTGGAAATTGGCTTTTAAATCCAGAATTTCCGCTTGCAGAAGAATTGCGTCTATCAGTTTGTCGATACCGGTTTTTTGCAGGGCGGAAAGTTCCACGAACATGGTTTGTCCGCCCCAGTCTTCGGGCATAAGGCCTAAATCGGAAAGCTGGCTCTTTACCCTGTCCGGGTTAGCTTCGGGTTTGTCAATTTTATTAACGGCAACTATAATCGGAACATCCGCTTCTTTTGCGTGGTTAATAGCTTCGATTGTCTGGGGCATAACGCCGTCATCCGCGGCGACAACAAGGACGACAATGTCCGTTATCTGCGCACCGCGCGCCCTCATGCGGGTAAACGCTTCGTGGCCGGGCGTGTCCAAAAATGTAATTGAACCGTGAGGGGTTTCCACCATGTACGCGCCGATATGCTGGGTAATGCCGCCAAATTCGCCCGACACTACGTCGGCCTTGCGGATGGCGTCTAACAACTTTGTTTTACCGTGATCGACATGCCCCATAACCGTAACAACGGGAGGGCGTGGAAGCATTATCGCGTTATCGTCGGATTCCGTTTCAATTACTGTCTCGTCATAGAGACTGACAATCTTCACATCCGCCCCAAACTCGGCGGCGATAATTGTCGCAGTATCGGCGTCGATCTGCTGATTGATTGTAACCATCTGCCCCATGCTCATCAACTTCTGGATAAGTTCCGATGCTTTAAGATTCATTTTACGCGCCAATTCCGAAACAGAAATAACTTCCATAATTTCTATTGATTTGGGAATTGGATTGGCTATGTGGGTTATCTTTTTTTTGGTTTGGAGGAGTTTTTCCTCCATCTCAAGTTCTTTTTCTTTGCGGTTATACGCGGGCTTTTTGGTTAAAAATTTTCGTTTACCCGGAGTCTTGCCTTCGGGAAGTGAAGTTGAAGGAGCCGCGTTCGGACCGCCGCGCCCGCCTCCTGCCTGTGGACGGTTAAAATTGCCAAAGCCGGGCTTGCCGCCGCCTCCCTGCCTTGGAGTAAATCCGGGTTTACCTCCGCCGGCGGGACGCTGTCCAAAGCCAAAGCCGCCTCTGCCGCGATCGCCTTCATTGTTCGGGCCTCTGCCCGCTCCGCCTGTACGCGGCGGCTGTGAAGGACGCGGCCCCCTGTGCTGTTGTGAATGAGGCGGCTGTCCTACAAGTTTACCGCCTACCCTGCCTGCCGCCGATGCTGGCCTTTGTGCAAATGTAAAAGAATTCGCCGCCTGAGTATTTTTTGTTTCCTGCTGTGAAAAATTATCCTGTTCTTTTACATCAGAATGATTTTTATTTTTTTCATTCGCCTGTTTTCCTGCGGGAGTACTGATAACAATTTTAGGTTGAACTTTTTTTACTGCGGCAGGTTTCTTCATTACAACCTTTACTTTGCGCCGCTCCCCTTGATCCGCATTATTTTTCTCTGCGGAAATTTCCGGCTCATTGTGTGAATGCTTTATCAAAAGGGTTTTTGTTTTTTTGTTTTTATCAGTTTCTTCCGCCATAATTATCCCTATTTTACTCCTCTTCGTACTCAAAACTCAAGCCAATACCGCAGCTTGGGCAGGTAGACATTTCCACAGTGATCTTCGCTCCACATTCGGGACATTCATATTCTTCCGGCTCGGCGCCCTCTTCGACTGTCTCTTCGGAGGTCTTTTCGCCCTCTTCTTCGAAGGTTTCTTCTTCGACAATTTCTACATACTCTTCGATTAACTTACGCAGAGCTTCAATTTCCGATGCCGCAATGCCTTTGGCTTCCAATTCTTCCTGACTTATGGCAAGGAAGTCTTCGATTAAGTCAATGCCGTTGTCAAGAAGGGTTTGCGCTATAACGCTGTTCACGCCCTGAAGTTCGCTGATATGGGAAATTTCTTTGTCGTAATCCGAATCGCCGAAAAGCTCGGAAACGGCGCGGCGCGATTCGGCGGCAATATCCATCTGTGAAAACTGGGTTTCTGTTTTTACATCGATATTCCAGTCGACAAGCCTGTTGGCAAGGCGCACATTAAGCCCCTGTTTTCCGATAGCCAATGACAGCATGGAATCGCTTACAACTGCCAGCGCCTGATGTTTGCCTTCGTCAAGAATTATCACATCACGCACTTCGGCGGGAGAGAGAGCGTTTTTTATAAAGCGGCGCGGATCGGGATCGTATTTAAGAATATCGATTTTTTCGCCTTCAAGCTCTTTGATTACCGCCTGAATGCGCACGCCTTTAAGACCGACGCACGCGCCAACAGGATCAACATCTTCGCGGTTTGAATAAACAGCCAGCTTTGTGCGGAAACCCGGCTCGCGGACAATCTTGTGTATCTCCACGGTCTTATCATAAATTTCCGGAACTTCAATTTCAAAAATCGCGCGGACAAAGTCGGTGTGCGTTCTGGAAAGAACAATTTGAAGGCCGGACTTATCCTTGTTTACTTCCGCGATAAGAGCCTTGATTCTGTCGTTAACATGGTACGATTCACGCGGAGACTGAAACTTTCTTGGAAGCACTCCTTCTGTTTTTCCAAGATCAACATATATTGATCCGTTGCGGTCCCGCTGGTAATAACCGATAATTATTTCGCCTACTTTATCCTTGAATTCGGAATAAAGGCTGTCTTTTTGAATTTCCCTTATTGACTGATGAGCTGTCTGCTTCGCGCTTTGAACCGCGCCGCGGTCAAACTGCTTTGGATCAACTTCTACCAATATTTCATCTCCGACTTCGGCATCCGGATCAATCTCTTTGGCTTCGTTTATTTCAATTTCTTTTACAGGATCATAGACATCGTCCTGTTCTACGATCTTTTTCTGTGCGTAAATTGAAACTTCCATATTTTCTTCATCAAACTTCACAACCGCATTCTCTGCGTCTCCAAAACGCTGTTTATACGCGGCAAGAAGTGTATTTTCAATCGTCCTTAATATCAGTTCTTCGGAAATTCCACGATCCTGCTGTAACTGACGGATTGCCTGCGACATATCTGTTCCCAATTTATACCTCCTGTGATGGGTCGAGTTTTGCTTTAGCAATAATTTCAAAATCCAACTTAACATCCCCTTCTTTGGTTTTTAACACAATTCCATTTTCACCGGCAGATTCCAATATTCCTGCCGTCCAGTCTGAAATATCGGTACGGTAACACCGCACTCCCCTGCCTGTATAATTTGAAAATTCCGCTCCGTCCTTAATCAGGCGGTTTATTCCGGGCGATGACACTTCAAGATAAATATCCTGCCCGGGAAACGCCAGCTCCAGTCTTGGCGTAATTGCCCGGTGCGTCTTTGAGCAGTCGTCCGTGCCAATGGATGATCCATTGTAAATTACTGCCCTAATCTGCACGCTGCCGCGGTGTCTGGAAACGGTTAATTCAACAAGACGCAAGCCCAGCCCTGCAAGCACCGGCTCCAGTGTACGGCGGACATCCGCTGTCTCATCAGCCCCGGCTTCCGTAGCAACATACCGCATTTTAGCCCCTGTCCGGCAGGCAAAACCCGGCCGAATAATAAAGGGTATAAATACCCTTCGTTTCCTCACTCGCTCGATCATGTCCGTGCAAGCACGGCCGCGATCTCGCTCCGTTCGTCAATAAAAAAAGGGCTTTTTTTGAAGCCCTTTTTAAATTGATAAATTATACTGTCTTTAAGTTACTGTTTTTTTTAAAATTTGTCAAGAGCCTAGGGAAAATATCTGATTACCTAAACATTAAGATTCTTAACGGATTCGATGACATCGTCAAAATCGCTGTGCAGTAGATGTTCGGCGATAACGCCTAGCTGTTCCTTGATATGGCGCGGCCATGCTTTTTCTCTTAATTCCGTCAGCGCGGTTTTGGCGGCCTTTTTGTCCATTGATTCACACGCGGTCTGAACGGCAAGCAGTTTTTCATTCAAATAAGGGCGTTCGGTCTCCATGTCAACAGTTTCCTCCTCACTGTCGGCATCTTCTTTTGGCTTAAATTTTTCGATAATTTCATACAGGGACTCAAGAAATATGGGAAGCTCGGCCAAAATCATATTGATGTTATTATCACGCCCCGCCTGTTCAAGTAATTTTGCAAAGTCGGAAAGAGCCAACTCTCCTACATTTGCAAGAGCGCTTTTCATTGCATGGATATTTATAATAAATAACGGAACATCATCATTTCTGCGGAATTTATTTTTAGATACCGAATCCAAAAGAGCCGCGGCCTTTAGAGCATCGCGGACAAAAAATTCCGCTATCTGCGCGTTCGTAATTTCCTGATGGAGACCTTCGGCATAAATTTTGTCTTTTTGCAGGCGCGCTTCTTCAATAACATCAGCCGGCTTTTTATCACGGATCAACTTGTTCAGAGAATTGTTCAACTGACGGGTATCTATTGGTTTGGAAATAAAATCGTCAAAACCGTTCTTTAGGAACATTTCCTCCTGTCCCGCAAGGGCATTGGCAGTTAACGCTACAATTGCTCCTGTATATCCAAGGCTGCGAATGAGTTTTGTCGTTTCAATGCCGTCCATTCTTGGCATCATGTGATCCATGAATATAATGTCGTATCTATGGCCATCCTTGATTTTATCAACAGCCTCAAACCCGCTAATGGCGATATCTATGGACAATCCGTACGGAGCCATAAGACCTCTTGCAACGTAGAGATTTGATTCTACATCGTCTACTACAAGAACACGGCCATAGGGCATAAATTCCTGTGTTACCTGCATATTCCTCATCTTTGATGTGTTCTTGATATTCAGCTTCATCAGGTTTTCTGCCTGCTCTTTCCCTATCGGAACAGCGCCGTCATACCCCTGGGGCAGGCGGACTTTAAACGTAGAGCCCATGCCTGGTGTACTCTCGATAGTCATATCGCCATCCATTAGCTGTATTAAATTTCGCGTTATGTTCATGCCCAGTCCAGTTCCCTCTGTCTTCCGGTTTGCATCCATGTTAAAACGTGAAAATTTTTCGCCAAGGACCCGCACCTGTTCCTCTGTCATGCCCTGCCCCGTGTCGCTTATAACAAAGACAAGCGTTACATGGGATGAGTCGCTGCCGCGCTCAGATGTAAGCAGCATATTTATTCTGCCTTCATAGGTATATTTAAATGCGTTGGAAATCAAGTTATTCAAAATTTGTTTGATACGCAATTCGTCGCCGATAAGAAGAGACGGCACATCTTCACTTACTTCAAGTACAAACTCTATTGGTTTGCTTTCGTAGCGCATAATGTTAAGTTTAACAGTATCGTAGATCAAGCTTGAAATATCGTATTGTATGGGGAAAAGCTCCAGTTTTCCGGCTTCAATTTTTGAAAGATCAAGTATATCGTTAATTATACCAAGCAATAAGTCTCCGGAATTGTAAATTCTTTCCAGCGCTTCCTTCGTAGAATTGGGAAGAGACGCATCCTGAAGCTGAATCTCCGTTATACCCAAAATCGCGTTCATCGGCGTACGGATTTCATGGCTCATCTTTGCAAGGAATTCGCTCTTTGCCTTATTGCTTTCTTCGGCAACCTGCGCTCTTCGCATTTCGGCAATCATTGATTTTAACTCTCTTAAATCCCTTATATATCCGGCAACAGCGTATTCTCCCCTGAATTTCACGCGCATAAATGTAACTTCCGTAGGGAGGGGCTCTCCGTCCTGTTTTTGGTATATCCATTCAAACCGGCAATATCCTTCTTCAAACGCTTCGGAAAGATATTTATTATATCTCTCCATGGACATTTCGCCGGAAGACTGATATTCCGGGAAGAGGTTAAAAGCCTTGTCCATATATTCCTGTTTATTTGATAAGCCAAAGAGCCTTGCTATTTCCTGATTGCATTCTACGATTTTAAATTTATTATCAATCATAAAGCAGCTAAGAGGCGTTGAGTCAAATAAAACCTGCGTACATTCATCCGCTTCGCGCAGTTTGTTCATCATGGCTTTAATCTCGCGTAAATCGCGTGTATATCCGCAGACTATATAATCGTCTTCGTACATAGCGCGGATAAGCGTAACTTCGCAGGGTATCATCTCGCCGGTTAACTTGCGGTGCAGCCACTCAAAACAGCAGTAACCTTCTTCGAATGCCTTTGACACATAATACATCGCTTTTTCTTTTGACAGCCTTCCGTCCGGCTGATATTCAGGTGAAAGGCCAAAAAAGTTTTTAAGGTAATCTTCTTTGCTTGGTAATCCAAACAGCTTTAACGCTTCCATGCTGCAGTCGATATTGTGATGATTCTTATCCCAAAAATTGGCGACAATAGGAATGGAATTAAGCATCATTTTTGTACGCTCTTCGGCTTTTCTTCTGCCGGCTATAATGTTTAACAGGATAACGCTTAAAGCTACTGCCAGTGCCATACCCAATATAATAATGACAAACCCTATATCCCATATACTTTGATAATATTTTTCCGAATCTGACAATACAGCCAGATACCAGCCATTATTAAGCTGGCGGATAAAAAGAATCGACGTATTTCCGTTATAATCTGTTGCTTTTCGTTCAGATACTTCTTTTCCTTGCATTAACTCCTTTTGGATAGCCTCGCCGTCGTTCAATAATTTTAAATGCCGTCCCAAATACGCCGGATTGGGGTGTGCAAGCACAAAAAAATCTTTATCCATCAATATCCCGTAACTGTCAGCGGTAATGTATGTGTTAATGGCATATTCTCTAATCCTGTCAAATAATATATTCAAACAAACTATGCCAAGCGGATTGTCATCTTCATCAAAAATACGGCGCGAGAATGATATAACTGTCACATTCTGGGCTAAATTTAAAAACGGATCTGTAACACCGACTTTCCCATTCGCTTCTACCGCCGCCTTATACCACGGCCTTTCCCTGGGATCATCGTCAGCCGGCGGCGCCCAATCCAATCCCGATAAATGCATATTGCCAAATATGTCAAAAACACCAAAAAAAGATGTAGCATAGGGCAGACGTTCGTCGGCGGTAATATATTTATTTAAGACTTTAAAATAATCATTGACTTCTTTTTCATCTGCGCCGTGCAAGAGCATATCACGGATAATCTCTGACACAACGCCCAGCGTTGTCTTGGGTTCCATGAGGTCAGCCTCAATGTAAGCCTGTGTAGATGATATGGCATTGTCTACGTCTTTCAGCAAGTGCTTGTGTTCTATACTGCTCATGAAATAAAAGCTGAAAAATATCATCAATGCAAATGCCAAAAATACAAACACCACCTGCACATGAGTAATAGTTTTCAACACTTTCCTGAACATAGAAATCATCAAGAACCTGCCTTAACATCTCTAAATTGTTCTTTTACTTCAAAAAAGACTTTGACAATTTTCGGGTCGTAATGCGTGCCGGAATTTTCCATGATAATTTTTACAGCCTCTTCGAATGTAAAAGCCTTTTTATACGGCCGTTCATGAACAAGCGCATCATACACGTCTACAATCGCCATAATGCGCCCATGCAGAGGGATTTCCTCTCCTTTAAGTCCGCGCGGATACCCTTTGCCGTCCCATCGTTCGTGATGGTTACCGGCAAATAATTTCGCGTTACGAAGAAAATCGCCGTCGCCTGTCCTTGCAATAATTTCGTCTATAATACGCTCGCCTTCAACAGCGTGTGTCTTCATTATATGATATTCTTCCGGTGTCAGCTTGCCAGGCTTGTTTATAATTAAATCTGTTATGGAGATTTTCCCCAAATCGTGCATACGCGCCGATGAGATCATTTTATCAATATCCCATCCTCCTATTTCTTCCTTATAAACGCCGCGCGCCTTCATCCCTTCTAATAATATTCTGATAAAAATTGACGTTCTCTCTATATGTCCGCCTGTCCCTTTATCGCGGTTCTCAACCATATCTGCTAAAACTTCTACAATGCTGTTCTGCATACGGTTGAGCATATCTGTCCGTTCGCGGATTATCCTGTCAATGTTAAGGTGGGTCTTTATTCGATTTTTCAGCACAGACGGGGAAAACGGTTTTAACAGGAAATCTACTGCTCCCATTTCAAAACCGCGGACTTCCACTTCCGCGTCGGTACGGCCGGTTAAAAACATTACAGGTATATTTACCCATACTCCGTGCGATTGCAGTCTTTGAAGCGCCGTAAAGCCGTCAATGTCCGGCATTTCAATATCCAATAAAATCATGTCAGGTGTTATTTTTTCTAAGAGGTTAAACATTTTTACCGCGGACGGCACAGTCATAACGCGATATATATCTTCCAGCGCCGTTTCTGCCATAGACAAATTTGTATCACTGTCATCAACAACAAATATTGTTTTCATATACATTTATAACTACCCCATAAATTTTATTGGTATTTTCTACAAAGGTCAAGAATAATATGGAAATTTAATTAAAAACATGGTATAAAAGACCATGCCTATTAAAATTCCCAAAGAATTACCGGCTTTCCATGCCCTTTCACGCGAGCGGGTTTTTGTTATAACAGCTGACCGCGCGGAAAAACAGGATATAAGGCCCCTGAAGGTTGGGATTGTAAATCTTATGCCCACCACTGTAGATACGGAGATTCAGTTACTGCGCCTTCTGGGGCACAGCCCCCTGCAAGTGGATATTACCTTTTTAAATATGGGCAGCCATATGTCAAAAAACGCCCCTCCCGGCCACCTTGAAAAATTTTATATAAGCGCAGAGGAAATTGTCTGCAGAAAAGCCCGTTTTGACGGGCTTATTATAACCGGCGCCCCTGTCGAGACTATCCCTTTTGAGGAGGTCGATTACTGGGATGAGCTTGCCCAAATAATTGACTATTCCCAAAAAAATGTTTTTTCCTGCCTGCATATCTGCTGGGGAGCGCAGGCCGGTCTTTACCGCAGGTACAATATTCCCAAATTGCCACTTGAAAAAAAACTGTTCGGGGTTTTTCCCCATGCGGTAAATGAACAGCATCATTTTCTGTTCCATGGCTTTGATGATGAATTTCTCGCTCCGCAGTCACGGCACACAACCTGCGACCGAAATGCCATTGCGGCAGACCCGCGCCTTACAATTCAGTCCGAAACTGCACAAGCCGGCGTTTTTATCGTTACAGCTCGTGACGGACGGGAAATCTATGTTACCGGACATCTTGAATACGACGCTCTTTCGCTGGATAACGAGTACCACCGCGACAAAGATAAAGGACTTGAAATTGATATTCCAAAAAATTATTATCCTGATGACGATCCGTCAAAAACGCCTGTTGTCCGCTGGCGCGCCCACGGCAATCTATTTTTCAGCAACTGGCTGAACTATGTTTATCAGGAAACGCCGTATAATTTGGAAGAACTGTGAAAGCAGTTAACAGTGAGCAGTGTCGCTGTCCGTGAGCGCATCGTGGGTAATACACTGCGCTCGCAACATTGCTTATTTTTCATTTTTCTGTTAACTATTCACTATTCACTGTTCACTGTTAACTGTTATAAAGCATTTCAATCAATTTTGCTTCATCGTCTAAGGCGGTGAGGGAGCGGAGTTTTGAGAGACTGCGGAGGAAACTGTAGCTGTTCCTTATATGGCTGTTGCGGCTGTTGATAAAAAGCGTTGAGGCGTCTCCAAGATCGGATACAGAGCTTTGCAAGAGGCGGTATCTTTCCATTACAAACTCAAAATGTTTTTCCGTGTACTCAAGAGAGCGGCGCGCGGAAAGAACAGAGCCTGCCTGCGCAAAAGTGTTTAACAGGGCGGTTTGTAAATCTGTTTCAAGGGAGAGTTCCGTGTTTTTATAATCGTGCGCAGCGTTATCAAGCGCGATTTTACTTTTTTCAAGCTTGTTATTCAACAGCCAGAAGTCTACAGGGATGGTCCCCCTGATTGAAACGCCGCCGGTGCTTGTAGTACCAAACCCGTTTGCGGTTGAATAATTTAACCCTGTTCCGAAAATTGTCGCTGTTATTGTAGGGGCATAATCCCGGATTGTAAGCGTATAGTTTTTTTCCGCTCTCTGACTGTTAAGCGAAGATTTTGCGAACGCGGGATTCGAGGCTGTAACTTTCTTCCAGAAATCTTCATATAAACCATCGGCATCTTCATCGGAAATTCCGGCAAGATACGCCAAAACATCCTCATACGCGCTAAAATCAACCGGCTCAAGCTCAATTGTACCGGAAATACCGGTAAGTGTTTTTAATTTCGCTGTGGAAAGGGCAAGATTCCGGCGCGCCTGATTATACGAGTTTTCGCGCGATTCCATGTCCGAAAGCGCCTTAAGATAATCCCCCTGATTGATCATCCCGCTTTCCTGCCGTATCTGCGCGATGGACAGAGCCAGCTTTGCCGCCTGCAAAGAGGATTCTTCCGCTTCAAGGGTTGCCGCCGCCTCCAGCACCGCATAGTAAGCATTGTCAGTTGAATCAATAACATTAAAATATTCGGCTAACGCATCTATCCGCACGCTTTCGGTCGCTATCGCGCTGATGGCTTTTTGGATAAAACTCTTCCCTCCCTGAAAAATAATCTGTGTAATCGAAAATGTCGCTCCCGCCGAAAATGTGTCAACCGGATTTAAAAGTTCCCAATCCTTTAAATAATTCATAGAAGCGCTATACCCCGCGGAAACAGAAGGCAGCATGGAGTAAAGCTGATTTTTTTCGTCCAGTATACTGCTTCGAATAGAAAGCTCATACCTCGCAAGAGATCGCGAATTAGCCAGCCCCAAAACCCGCGCCTGCTCAAGATTGAGAGCCTGCGCAAACAGTCCTGCACTAACTGAAAAAAAACACAGTATTATCAATAGTCTTCTCATATTCCCCTCTATTAACTGTTAACTGCTCACTATTAACTGTTCACTGTTAATTGTTAATTGCTCATTATTCATATCTCAATGCGTCAATCGGATACAATTTCGCCGCTTTTAGCGCGGGATAATATCCAAACACCACCCCGACCAGAGCGGCAAAAACGGCCGAGGATACGACTATCAGCGGATTAATTGCCGTGGGAATCCCGATAGCGGACATAATCCTGCACACTAAAAAAGCCATGCCAATCCCAAGAGCCCCGCCCATAAGGCTTAAAATTACCGACTCTGTCAAAAATTGAAAAAGAATGTCGCGTTTTCGTCCGCCCACAGCCATACGGATGCCAATCTCGCGGGTGCGTTCCGTTACGGAGACCAGCATAATGTTCATAATACCGATACCTCCGACCAACAGCGATACGCCCGCGATTGCGGCTAACAATGTTGTCAGCGTTTTTGACGTTGCCGACGCCATTTCGATCATGTCGGTCTGATTCATTATGGTGAAATCGGAGTCCGCACTATCCGCAATGTTTCTGGATTCCCGTAAAATAAGCTCTGTTTCTTTTTGCGCGGCTTCCATGTATTCCTTCCTGACCACGCTCAATATAATATTGCTGATGTTACGTGTATTCAAAAGGCGGGCCATTGCCGTGTCCAGCGGAACCAAAATAGTATCGTCGTAGTCGTT
>JAIRUC010000268.1 GCA_031254615.1 Treponema sp.
ATCAATATCAGTTTTTATAAAATTGATAAGCTGCCGTCTTGTGCCCTCTCTGAACTGACTTGTCGGGCGCATGCAGCAAACAATAATGTCCGATTCCTGTATGGATTTACGCGCGAGAAACTGCGTTCCGGACGGCGTATCAAAGAACAACGCCTTCGCGCCGCAGGCCTTACAAGCCAGGGTGATATTGTTATGGAAGTTTTCCATCTGCTCGCTGTCATCACCGCCGTCGCCTGAAACGTCGGCATCCTTTGCCGAATTTCTATGCAGATTCGCCCCAATTAACAATACGGATTTTTCTTCGTTTGCCGGTAAACCGAAAAATGTGCCGATAGGAAACATTCCCTTAAAAAACTTTTCTTTTTCACTGTCGGTGGCTTCGGTATAATTCGTATCCTCGCTCTCCGTCATGCGCTTCTGAACCGACGAATACTTGGTGTCCCGATAAAAATCATTGTCCGCTTTATATAGGAACGTGGAGCCTGCGGATTCCGTATCAGTGTCCACGACAACAAACGGCTCTTCCGCCGTCGGCTTCAATAATTTTACAAGCCGCTCTATAGTATTCCACGAAGTTGTTGAACGGCCCGCGCCCCCCTTGTACGAATAAAACGATACTCTCAACATAACTTTCTCCTTTTATTTTTTTTGAAAATTCCATTGTAACGAAGAGCACATCTCGACAAATGTGTCATTAATTAATCCGTCCTTAATTAATTGTTTTCCGCCCCTGAAAGCAAGATCCGCGGCCATTATGCCTTCTCCCTCCAATCCGTCCCTGCCGACATCTTTTACACGCCCATTGCTTCCGCTTTTCGCTTCTATTGCCGAAGGCAGAATAATATCCGCCGCAAAGGCCTGAATCAACGAGAAAAACGCGTCGTCTTTCGGCGGTAACGGTTCTGAAAGTTTTTCCAAAATATCCTTGTTCTCCAACGGATTTTTTGAATAACGCTCCACAAGCTCCTCCGCAAGCCGCCGCCGCATACCTTTGATAATCCTTCTGAAGAATTCCGGATCATCAAAATATGGTGAGCCCCTGACAACCTTATTGATATCCGTGACAAGCTCGGAGCCTGTATCGCCCTGATTGGCCCTTGCCTCCGCCTCGGCGATTTTTATGTCTTTGGCCGCGAGTTCCTCTTCGTGTTCTTTTTCAAGCCGCTGAATTTCACCGGTTATAGCCTGATAATAATCACGGACAGAATCCGTATAATCCAAATCCTTGAGCAGCGTTTCTCTTAAATTCTTGTAACGGGAAATATACTCTTCCTCGTAGTTACGGTAATAAGTGTAGAAGTCATATATCGCCCCGACATAATAATAATTAGACATAGCATGATAACCGTCAGCCTCCCAAAACCACCGATACTTTTCATTTTCGTTCTTAGTCTTCTTGTTTCTGTCGTAAAAACGCTTTTCGCCGATACGTACCAGCGACTCACCCATTTGTTTTTGCGGATAGCGTATAATGGTATTGGATATTAAGTTGTTTGTTTTTAACAGCATCGGGGTAAGCGACGCGATAAGAATAGACTGTTTTCTGAGCTGTTCGGCAAGCTCCCGGTCGGTTAAAATCCCTTCCTTGACAGCTTCATCCGAAAAGTCCTCGGAAAATCTTAAGATTAATGAGTCGACACCGAAGGCCTTGCCTTTTTCAGCCAGCTTGTCGTAAAACCTTTGCACTCTTTGGACGTGCAGAAGCATTATATTTTGCATATCCTGATAAGCTTTAAGCCCGAACCTTTCCGTGCCGTCGTCCTCGGTGTACGAAACTACAAAATCGTAAGCCGAGTAAAGACAAATGGTTATCTGCAGCAAACCCGCGAACAGCGCGTTAGTCTGGCCGCCGCTTTGAACAGACTCAGGAGTCGCGATATTAAGGCTGAAATCGTCATATACGAAATTGTTTTCAAGCCTGTCGTCCTTCTTGGCTTTTTCCCAAAGGTCGGTGGATATTTTTTCAAGGTTCCATTTAAGCTGAGATACCGAGCCCAGCAGTTTTTCATTTATTTCGGCGACAGAATAAATCTTGCCGTTGTATTCCGCCGACTTGTCGTCGTTAAAGAAATAGTAATCCTTCAGCTTTTCCTTATCCTCGTTTTTAAGAACCGTTACGGCATCCTGTAAATAGAGTAAAGTCTCATTGTTCTCCGCTTCTTCTTCGCCAAACTTTTCTTTAAGCCTTTCTTTATAAGCGGCTATAGCGTCATCCGCGAGCTTGAAATCATTATTATAGTAATCCAACGACTTTAAAGAAATAGTCTCATTATCGTTCGCCCTGTTTATGCTCATTAAATTGTCGATAATCTTGCGATACGCGCTGAAGATTGTATAATATATGGAAGCTACGGCATAGGTAAAATACAAAGACTTTTGCGCCTCGGCTGTCTTTGAGGATGACACGACTTTTGTGAAGCTCCAGCCGACGGGGCGATCGTAAGTCTTTTTTTCTCCATCTTCAATATCTTCGGCTTTTATGGTTAAAACACATTTATTCACATAAGATATGCACCACTTGATTAGTTTTTTAGCCTCAACCCTGTATTCTTCAAAGACATACTTTTTGTCCTTCTCGGTAAAATACATGATATCGAAAAACAGCGTTACCGCCCATGAAATCGAGTCTATATACGACCTTCCCTCAAGACCATCTTCGTCGTCTCCAGCGTAAAATGCGGTGGAAGCGTAGGGCGAAGCGTCGAATACGGGCTTAAGGTTATGATCCTTTTTTCTCCAGTCACCGTCTCTGTAAATAAACTTAAAAACCGCCTCAATTCCTTTTTTAATCTTTGACAATAGATCGGCTTTGTTTTCATTGGATTCGGGCATAGTCTTGTAAAGCCTTATCGCGGTCGAAAGCGCGGGGCAAAGCGACAAGAGACCCGTACGCTCAAAACCGGTACTGGACGACATAAAAAACGTCAGCCCCTTATCACGTATTTCTCGGTAAGATAATTTGCTTATGTCGGCATCTTTATAGACATAGTCGTCAACTATCTCTTTTGCGATTTCAACCGAGATTTCAGATAAATTCCTGTATGTTTTAAAGACCTCTGTTTCCGGAGTTTTATGTTTGACTTTTTTGTATACCTTCTTGCCGTCTTCTCCAACCTCAACCGCAACTTCGGTAATGTCCTCTTTTTTACTCGTTCTGCTCCGTTCGTCAATAAGAAACGGGTTTGCAATGATAGTTTTTCCTTTGTTCTCAGCCATTGTTTTCTCCTTTATAGTTTTAAGTTATTATGGACAACTGTACGGAAACCCGCCTGCCCCGAATTTTTCATCGTATAAATGTCCGATTTCACCGTATATGTACCTAATTGCCCTGCACACGCCTGTTTTAGCCCGAAACAACCCAATGTTTTCGTTTAACGCTTCCCCCGGACAGTAACCGGCGCAATGTTTGCCGACGGCGCAAATGCCACATTGTGAAGGCATACTTTGCAAAGTACGACTGCGCAGAATTTTTATCTTTTCCGCATCGTAGACGATTTTGTCTTTTTCTGTATCATACCGCGCATAAATCATAGAATCCATTTTCCCGGCGGTTTTTCCATGTGCCGCCATTTTGCACGCCGAAAGATAACCATCCACAGTAAGATATGGCATAGGCACACATGCACAGCATGCCTTTAGGGTTTCGCCATCAAAATTGGCTGTCAGACTGCTCTCGTAAAAAACGCCGCGTGTCCATGCGTGCGTGTGAGCGTCCACAAAAGACCTCGCGAATTGCGTCATATCGATCGACTCGCAAATTTTTTCGTCCGCTTCGTATACAGGGGTAAAAACAGGGGTTACCCAAAAAATATCAACGCCGAAGTTATCGTAATAAAAATCAATCGCCTCTTTTTGCTGCTCAATATTATATTTGGTAATAGTTGCGCAAAGCCCTATTTTCGCGCGCTTA
Source organism: Treponema sp. (assembly GCA_031254615.1). GTDB lineage: Bacteria > Spirochaetota > Spirochaetia > Treponematales > Breznakiellaceae > WQXQ01. The sequence continues at coordinate 3,911 of JAIRUC010000268.1, forward strand.
CCGGCCATTTTTTGAAAGAACTCAAGATTTCTTAGAATAGGCGGCGAGGATGGGGTTTCGGTTATTGTAAAACGGCATTTATCGTGGCTCTCTGGCAGTAAGTCCGCAGAAATATAAATAAAATCTAAATTTTCGGCAAGCCATCTCGCCGTATCCTCATTAAAAGTCCCGTTGGTTATGACCTCTGTCAAAACATCGGGATTAAGCCGCTTCGCCTCGTGAAAAATCTTCTTGAGAAGTTCCATTTCCGTCGTAGGCTCGCCGTCGGCGGAAAAGCGTATGCGGCTTAATTCTTCCTTTTCGACATAATCGCGCAAAACCCGCTCGGCAAATTTGAAATCCAGTGTTTTATAATCCGCCTTTCTGTTGCCGTAACAGTAAGTACAATTTAAATTGCAGCGTGTTGTGAGTAAAAAAGATACCGTTTTCTTATTACAACGCGGCATTAACCAACCTCCGATGTTAACCCGATCCGGGTTTGTGGTGTCAAACCTCTCAAAATGTCGTCAATCGAATAACGCGAGGATGCGATAATAACCATCGTGCCGTTTTTCAGCGGCTCTTTAATGTATTCAAGCTTTGCGGCGGCACCGCCTGCGCCTTTTCTTGATGAACTCTTGCAATTAGAACGGTAAACATCAACATTTTGCAAAAGGTCCTGTACAGTTTCGCCTGTGATTCTCGGTATCAGGCTTTTAGGGTCTTCTGGATTTAAGAAAATCCCGTCTACGCTGGATAAAATAAGCAGCCGTTTGCATTTCAAAATGCAGGCGATTTGACTGGCAGTTTCATCATTATCAACGCATTCGACCGTTTCTTTTCCGCTGTCTATCAGGGATTGGATTTCTAGTTTTCTACTTTCTGCATCGCTTACCGCATCGTTATAATTAATTATTGGGATAGCATTTTGAGCGGCGGCGCGTTCAAGAACTTCCCTTAAGTATTCGCGTTTTTCTGTATTGTTAAAATGCTGATGCTCAACCAAAAATTGTCTAATATTGTAGTTACTGTTTACGTACTTACGATAATTATCCATTAAAATCGACTGCCCTTGAGCAGCATAATCAGTCTTATTTTCCTCGTCGTCCCCGGTAAGTTCCATACTGCTTCGCTTCATGTAATCAAGTCTGCCTATCTCCGCTGCGCCGCTTGACACCCAAACATAACCCGGCCTTAAACACATGGAAATTTGTGCAAAAACGTTGTAATCTATATTTTTCTTTTCTTTATCAATAAGCGCCATTGAGCCAACTTTACCAACTAATTCAATCATTACTATCCTCTTAAACACCCAGAAAATAATAAACTCATAAAAATACCACATATAATCCGATGTCGGAAGACAAATGATTCGGAATCAGTCAACAACTTTAACCATATTTGCATGAGGTACTCCCATGTTATACTTTTAAGGGAATAAACCCTAAAAGCCGGTCTAAAATATGCCTTCCATAAAAGAGAGAAAAATCAGAATTCACATAAAAAATTAGTTGTGAAAAGGCGATTTTTCACTCACAGTGGTTATTTTGTCGCTTTTAGATTGATTAGTCAATAGGTTAGAGTTGCCTCAAAAATAATCTCAGCCAATTATGCTTTTCTGGAGGAGGGTTCGGAATGGCTTGTTTATTTGAAAAGATAGTTAAAATCATATAAATATTAATGTCCAAATCAAGTAAAATCCTTGATTTTGAATAATTTTATGATTTTTTTTACATTTTTATAGAAAAGAGTGTCATTTTTATACACTATAGAGAATATAAGGGGCATTTACAGAATTAATGTATTATATTTGTGAATTTAATGTGATAATATGATTTAATTTATACTAGGAGTTTTTGAATGATTTATACTGAACTTACAAAAAAAGCTTTACAAATCGCCTATGATGCGCATAATGGGCAGATTGACAAAGCCGGGCTGCCTTATATTTTCCATCCATTCCATTTAGCGGAACAAATGAATGACGAGATTTCTGTGTGCGTTGCGTTGTTACATGATATAGTCGAGGACACAACAATTTCCTTTGATGATTTAGCAGAGCAGGGTATATCAGACAAAGTAATTGATACACTCCGATTGTTAACTCACGACGATGCACTGCCATACATGGATTACATTAAAAAAATAAAAGAAAGTGAAAACACCGCAGCGATTGCCGTTAAATTAGCAGATTTAAAACACAACTCAGATACTTCCCGTTTGGAAAAAATTGATAAAAATGTATCCGTACGTTTGGAAAAATATCGTAAAGCTATTGAGGTATTAGAAAAATAAACTTATTGGTTAACTTAGAGAGAAGCAAATGTATCAAATAGATAAAATTGAATTGTGTAATGATAAATCAGAACGTGTATGGGTTCATGTCTGGGCAGAAATTGAAAACAGCTGCCTTAAAATATCAGGTCATGATTTAGGTAATGCACCTAATGAATTATTAGGTTCGGATGAATTTGAGTACTGGTATAATTTTGATGAAAAAAATACAGAAGCGCTTATTTCATTACTGACCAAAGATGAAAACGACATTAAAAATGTATTACTTGAAAATTTTGGTGGATTAGACGGATGTAATAAACTGAAGGAATTTTGTAATAAGAATGGTATAGAATATAAGTATATGTCATGGTATTAATTTGATTGATAAGAAAAAACTGCCAACAAATTCATATTCGGTACATTCCGCGATATGATGCAGTTTTAATATCCATAAAGGAGGAGCAAATGTATAAGCCGCATCCCATAGATACCAGTCATATTCAATTAAGCGATGATATTATGGCATTAAGCGAAAAGCTGGCTAAAAATATTCATGAAGTATGGTCAGCCGGACGAATTGCCGAAGGCTGGACTTTTGGAAAAAGCAGAGATGATAAGTTAAAACAGCACCCTTGTTTAGTGCCATATGAAGATTTGTCGGAAAGCGAAAAGGATTATGATCGCGCAACTGCAATGGAAACACTCAGAGTTATTATTAATTTTGGGTATGCAATACAAAAAAATGATTATATTTCGTAAACCATCGGCTTTGACGAGGAGAATTAAAAAGGTTATGCCAGAGGTCTTTACTAACAATCACCCCCAAAAATTGTATAATACAAAATAATAAGGACATAAACCATGCCGGACGCAGTCGCTTCAAATATTCATGACAACGATGAAGAACTGGACATTTCCTATGACGAGCAGTCCGCCGGCGGAACTGCCAATACCGTTTCACTTGATGATAATTTATCTGACATTCTTAAATCAAAAGAATTCCGCGCAAAAGTAGAAAGCACAAAAGCAAACAGATCAGCCATTATTCCGTTTATTGCGGCGGTAAATATCGACCTTAACCGGAGTAAACCTGCCGGCCTTTTTTATCTTTTTAACGCTTGGCTGGAATTTGGCAACAAATACTGGCTTAACCCGATGGATAAAGAAAACGGGCTTGGAGTGTTAGCTGAAATCCTATTCAAATATCAGGGCGGCTTTCATGAATTGTCCCCTTTTATACAGCTCTTCATTCAGATCGCCCGTAACGGAGTTTCTCCGCGAGCCTTTGTGGAATATGTCGTCCTGCCGAGAATGCGCGACGATTATAACTGGAGAAAGTGGCCGGAAAATCATTTGGATGCACTGCAGATAATCGCCGATTTGATTTACTCCGTAAAGGATCAGCCGCCGTTTAACCAGGAACACCTGGGCTCGGGGAAAACGCGCCTTGCGCGGGACGTGGTGCTGGTCAAATACATCGGCAGGCCCCTTGCGCAGTTTCAGCTTCAGTACCTGAGTGACAGCGCGATGCTTGAAAAGTATTCAGGCGTATGGCAAAAAATTTCGCTGAAAGAGACAATAGTTCTTT
>JAIRUC010000023.1 GCA_031254615.1 Treponema sp.
CCCGCTTTTGTTGTCGCTCCCACAAGCGTAAATGGGTTAATGGCGATTCTCAAAGTTCTCGCCATGGGCCCCTGCCCCACTACCCAATCAATTCCGTAATCTTCCATGGCGATATACAGCAGCTCTTCGATAGCAGGTTTCAATCTGTGAATCTCATCAATAAAAAAAACATCGCCCTTTTTCAGGTTCGTTAAGAGCCCTACCAAATCCTTCGGCTTGTCCAGAGCGGGGGCGGAAGTTTGCACAAAACCGGTTTCAAGTTCGTTAGCTACTACCTGCGCGAGAGTTGTCTTGCCCAAGCCCGGCGGCCCTATCAAAAAAAGATGATCAAGACTTTCCCCGCGCTGTTTGGCGGTTGTTATAAAAACCGAAAGATTTTCCTTCATTCCCTTTTGTCCCAAAAACTCGGACAGGTAGCGGGGACGAAGAGTCATGTCGCGTTCTTCTTCTTTAATTTGTTCCGGCCTTACAAGGCTTTCTTCTTTTTTCGCCATTTTACGCGCCGCTCAAAAAAACAATAGCTTCCTGAAAAACGATCTTCTCCCTTTCGGCGTCGGGCATATTTCGCTTAACAGAAGATTCCGCTTTGGCGAGCGCGTCCGCTGCCGCCCGCCTGTCGTAACCCATCGCCGCGAGAGCCTCTACAAGATCATTGTACGGCGACGAAGAGACAGAAATATCCTGCACGGTAATAAGTTTTCCTTTTAGAGCCAGAAGCATTTTTTGCGCTGTTTTTTTGCCAAGACCCGGGACTGCTTCAAGGCGCGCAAGGTCTCCGTTTTCAAGAGCCTTTTCAAGATCATCCTGACTGATACCGCTCAATATTTTTATTGCGCCCTTGGGGCCTATGCCTTCAACTTTCAGAAGTTCAAGAAAAGCGGCGCGCCGTCTTTCGCTGGCAAAACCAAAAAGCCGCATCTGGTCCTCGCGGTGGTACAGCCATGTAAAGACCCTGCCTTCCTCGTTAAGGGCGAATTCCTGTATATCGCTTACAGGCATAGCTATATCCCATTCAATATCGCCGGAAAGGACAAATAAGGCGTCACTGCCCTTCGCGCTGACAATGCCCCGTATACTGTTAAACATGGTTTTGAGCATACAACTTTTTCAAAAAAAAATCGATAAAAAGTTGAAAAACCTGTTGACAAACCCCGAGGAATAATGTATAGTTAGACTAGTCAGACTATAAATATAAGGAGGCAAATTATGACATTAACAATTCCCCCAAAAACCAGAGAAAAATCAAACTGGCAATTACAGGAGGCAAAGGCTATGTTTAGTGAAGTTGTAAAAGCGGCGGCGGTTAACCCGCAAATTATTACGGTTTACGGAAAAGAAACAGCGGTTCTTATTTCCATCGAAGAATACAAGCGGCTGGCGGGACCAAAATTAACGCTCTACGAGTTTATTCAGACTTCTCCATTGCGCGATATGTCCATGGAATTACCGCCAAGACTGCCCGAAAAGGACAGGGAGGTTAACCTGTGAAATACATGCTGGACACCAATGTAATATCAGAATTGCAAAAGTCAAACTGCAATCAAAACATCAGGGCTTTTGTGGAGGAAAACCATTGGGAAGACCTGTATTTATCCGTCATCAGTTACGGGGAATTGTGCTACGGGGTGGAAAGGCTCCCTGAAGGCAAAAAGAAACACGATTTATTGGTATGGGTATACACAAAAATACCTGAATGGTTTAAGGGGCGTATAATCGGAATTGATACGGATGTAATGCTGGAATGGGGAAAAATCCGCGCCAGGGCAAAGCGAAGTATACCTGTCGCGGATTCATTAATAGCGGCTTCGGCAATTACAAATCACATATTCCTTGTCACAAGAAATACAAGCGACTTCGACGGCATTGACGGAATCAACATAATAAACCCATGGGAATTCTAGCGGCTGCAGGTCTGCATCGCGGAATAGTTCGCGGTGCAGATTGCCGCTCCAAGCGCGTCGGCGGCGTGGTCGGGTTTTGGGACTTCTTTCAGCCCTAAAATGATGCGTACCATCTCCTGAACCTGCTCCTTATCCGCGCGGGCAGTGCCGGCCACTCCCTGCTTGATTGCGTTAGGTGTCAATTCAAACAGAGGGATGCCCTTCTCCGCTATGGCCGCCGAAATTACTCCGCGCGCTTCGGCCACAGGAATCGCGCTGGAAACGTTTTTCCCAAAGTACAGTGTTTCCATGGCGGCCTGCGCCGGTTTGTATTTTTCAATAATTGAACGGATAAACTGCAGAATAAAAAAAAGGCGTTCAGCTCTTGGCTGATCCGCCTTTGTCTTAATAACTCCGTGATCGATGTAAAGTATTTTTCCTTCCAGACAATCAACCACGCCCCAGCCTGTAGATGCAAGCCCTGGGTCTATACCCAGTATCCTTTTACGGCGGGCGTTTTGTGCCCCCGGCTTATTCCGCCTCAAAACCTTCGGGTATTGCTATATTGGAATATACGTTTTGGACATCCTCGTTTTCTTCAAGTTTGTCTATCAGTCTTAGAACCTTGGCTGTCGCGTCATTGTCCAGCGAAACGTCAACTTCCGCCACCATGCTAATTTCCGCGCTCATGGTTTCAAAATTCTTGGCCTGCAGAGCGTTTAACACAGATTCAAAATCCTCCGGCGCGGATTTTACTTCCAATATGCCGTCCGCAAGGGAAACATCTTCCGCTCCGCCTTCAAGCGCCGCTTCCATTACCGCATCTTCGGTGTACTTTTCGCCGTCCAGCGTAAAAACGCCCTGACGTTTAAAAAGCCTTGAGACCGAACCGGAAGTGGCAAGCTGTCCGCCTGCGCGGGTTAAAATATTGCGAATATCGGCGGCGGCGCGGTTTTTGTTATCTGTTAAAACTTCGATAAAAACAGCAACGCCTCCGGATGCGTAGGCTTCGTAAACAAGCTCTTCGTAGTTTACGCCCTCAAGCTCTCCGGTTCCTTTTTTAATAGCCCGCTCAATATTATCCTTGGGCATATTGGCGGCTCTTGCTTTTAGAATGGCGGTGCGCAGACGAGGATTGGTATCCGCACTGCCGCCGCCCATCCGCGCGGCAATGGAAATTTCTTTTATTAACTTTGTAAAAATCTGACCGCGTTTCGCGTCCGCGGCGCCTTTTGCGTGCTTAATCGTTGCCCATTTACTGTGGCCAGACATGGTAACTCCTTATAATGTAGAATAAAAAAGAAACTAGATTCTTCCTTTTTGAACTGCCTTATCGAGGGAATCACCGATAAGTTTATTATACCAGTCAACCGCAAAGGGTTCTTTGGTCCTGATAGTTGGTTTAATCGAAGCTTCAAGGTTATCCCTGCACGGCTCACAAATACTATGGTTAGCATAATAGAAAAAATCTCTGTTAGTTTCCGAATTATCCAGCTTTTTTTTACAGACATCACAAGATATGGTTTGCATAAATGCCTCCTAAGGTTTATATTGCATACAGTATACGAAAATTTTCAAAGTATGTCGAGTACCTATGCAAAAAAAAGATAATTTTTTTCTTCAGGTTGAAGACACACCCTTTAGCCGCAAAAAGCCGCTGATTATTGCCGAATTGGGGACATCGCACAATGCGGATATAATTAAGGCAAAGGAAATGATCTGCGCGGCGTCCCAAACCGGGGCGGATTGCGTAAAATTTCAAATTGTCTTTGCCGACGAGATTCTGCACCCTAACACAGGCGAGGTGTTGCTTCCCGGAGGCAGAATCAGGCTATATGACAGATTCAAAGCGCTGGAAACTACGGTAGAATTTTATGCTGAAATTAAAGAATTTGTAGAATCCAAAGGACTTTTGTTTCTTTGTACTCCTTTTGGCATGAAAAGCGCATCTCTTTTGAAGGGACTTCATCCTAAAATGGTAAAAATAGCCTCACCGGAGTTGAATTTTACCGGTTTACTTGAAGAAATAGCCGGATGGGGGTTACCGGTTTTGCTTTCTTCGGGAGTTTCCCGTCTGTCTGATATTGAAACCGCCGTTTCTATCCTAAAACCCGTATCTGAATTGTGTCTTTTACACTGTGTTACAAGCTACCCTGCCCCGGAAACCGACTATAACTTAAAACTTCTACCCAACCTCGCGGCGATTTTCGGCGTTCCTGTTGGAGTAAGCGACCACAGCGCCGATCCGGAGTTGGTCCCGGCACTGGCTGTGAGTATGGAAGCCGCTGTCATAGAAAAGCACTTCTGCCTCTCCAGAACCGACCCCGGCCTTGACGACCCAATCGCCCTGCCGCCTAAAGAATTCTCCCAAATGGTGCGCGCTGTCCGCCGTGCCGCCGAAACCGGAACAGAAGAAACACTTTCTTTTTACAGAAAAGAACGCGGCGATGATCTTGTCCGGCAAATTTTGGGCAGCGGCGTTAAAGAGCTTGCCAGTTCAGAAAAAGCCAACTACCGCCTTACAAACCGTTCAATTCACGCGCTCAGGGACATTCAAAAGGGCGAAATATTGAAAAAGGACGATTACGCCATTTTAAGAACCGAAAAAATCCTGCGCCCCGGCCTTGACCCCTGCTGGGAAAAAGCTATTGAAGGACGCACCGCGAAAAATTTTATTCCGGCGGGCGAAGGGATAAGGTTTGAAGACGTGTGACAGTTAACAGTTAACAGTGTTGTTGTATGCAATCGTATCGTAAAACATCACGCTAATGACAGTTAACAGTGAACAAGTAACAGTGAACAGTATTGTTGTTTGCAGGCTTAGTGTGTTACATCACGATGCGCTCAAAGACAGCGACACTATTCACTGTTCACTGTTCACTATTAACTGTTCACTGTTAACTATTCACTGTTCACTATTAACTGTTAACTGGTTTCGCTAATTCATAATTTTTCAGCGCTTCTTCAATAAGGGGGTCAAGTTCCAGAGAATTATAAATTGCGGCGGCTTGTTCGACTTCGCCGTGAAGGACGGGATGCGCGGGGGAAAAGAGCGTGCAGCAATCTACATAGGGTAAGATTGAAACTTCGTAGGTGCCCAGGGTTTCGGCTTTTCTGATGATGCTTTCTTTGTCCATACCGATTAACGGGCGGAGGACCGGCAGTTTTATTCGGCTTTCGGTGCAGGTTAGGTTTTCTATGGTTTGACTTGCCACCTGCGAAAGACTTTCTCCTGTGATAAGGCACTTGCATTTTATTTTAAGCGCGGCTTTTTCCGCCGCATCCATCATAGCCATCCGCAGAATAACTGTAGTCCATTCGGACGAGGCACGCTCTTTTATACGCTGTTGGACCTGCGTAAAATTCAATATGTAAAGGCGGATGCCCATGCAAAATGAGCCCATAATTTGTGCAAGGCGTATAACTTTTTCTTTCGCTTCAAGCGAAGTATACGGATACGCGTGAAAATGGATCGCGTCAACGCCCATTCCGCGGGACGCCATCATAAAACCGGCGACAGGGGAATCGATCCCGCCGGACAGCAGCAGCAGACCCCTTCCGGCGCAGCCCACAGGAAGGCCGCCAAGCCCTTTTTTCCCGCCACTGTAAACATAGGCTTTTTCCCGGATTTCAATATTTATAACATCCTGCGGATTGTGAATATCAACTTTTAGATCGGGCAGCGCGGTTAAAACCGC
>JAIRUC010000040.1 GCA_031254615.1 Treponema sp.
GGCGATTATGCGGAATACTGCGCGTATTTACGGGATGAGGGATTAGATGAAGAAGAAATCGCAATCCTGACAGAAGACATTGTAGTCGGTCATTTGGTGAAAACTTGACCAAAGCGGAACACCGTAAAGCGTACCGGGCCGCCCGCAGCGCGACCGCCCGGCAGGTAATCGAGGGCAAGCGGAAAATCCGCCAGGAGTACGTCTATATCATTGCCAAGGTTGCCAAGGCGGTGAGGGCGAACCGGTTCAAACCGTTCCTTGAGGAGCAGATACGCGCCGCCTTCCCCCGGCAGGATTTGTATAACTGGCTTATGGCGCTGATACTGAACGGCAGAGCCAATACCGCCCGCCTGGTCGCCGACATTGAAAAGCGGTACATTTTTGACGCGCTGGACAAAGCGCCGGGGCACGGCTTGAGCAAAGAAAAAATCGCCGCCATGTTCGAGGCGAAAATAGCGCGGACGAAAATCGCCAACAGCAGGCCGCATTGCGGCATGGTAAAAAACGCCCCCGGCAAGACTTACGCGGGGACAGGGTATGGGGCTGAAGATGTGCGGCATGATTACACCTTCCACAAGTCTTATTCCCTCAGCAAGTCCGTATGGGACACGGTGAACGCCACGGAAGAAAAGATTTTAGACGCGGTGCACGGCGGCATATCCCAGGGGCGCGACATTAAAACCGTTGCCGCCGACCTTATGAAGTACGTGCAAGGCGGGCCCCAGGTTCTGCCCGGCAGGTGGGGCAAACTGGAACAGGGGACGAAAGAGCACGCCCGGCGGCTTGGCAAAGCCGGCATTGATTACCGCGCCATGCGGCTGTACCGCTCGGAGAAGTACCGCCAACTGCAAGAGGAGGCGGTAGAGGACGGAGAGAGCAACCCCGCCTGTACCGGGGAGTATGACTGGATTGTGATGGACGGGAAGTGCGGGATATGCGGGGATTTGGGGGAGAGAGGGCCGTATACCGCTGACACAATTCCCGCCTACCCTCACCCTAATTGTTTTTGCGTAGTGGAACCCCGGCTCAAGGACGATGACGAGTTTATCCGGCAGTTGCGGGACTACGTGCGCGGGGAGGACACGCCGGGGGCCCATGAGATTGAGGAATGGGCGCTGGGGAATTCATTAATTGCTGACCCTGGTATTATTGAACCAGGAGAATTAGGGCCAAATTATGATCCTGAAAGGGTGGAATGGTTTAAGAGCAGAAATGGTGAAAAAATAATTTCCGTTAAAGATGAAATGAGTCTGATAAAAGACCTTGGCATAGCAGCAAATGGCCAAAGGGAATATGTCACTATCTTCTCAGAAGATGGTACAATTTTACACACGCAGGAAGGTACAACGCCAGGAGAAATAGATTTGCCAAAAAATATCAGAGATTTGTTATTAAATAAACCGAAACCTGCGTATAGTATAATACATAATCATGCAAGTGGTGAGAGTTTTTCATTAGGCGATCTGGAGCATTTGGTATATTACAGGGGAATAAAAAGCATGATGGCAATAGGTCATAATGGGTTGCCGTATATTATGTCAATTTCTGGTGGAACAATACCGACAATTAAAGAGCTTAGGGATTTTTACACAAACAAATTCAATGCATATTGGGATGTTATCCGATACAGAATGGCAAATAATCTTCCTCTTCCTTCAGATATAGATTTGCGATGGTTGAGCGGGCTTAACAAAGCAGTAAAAAGAGAGTTTAATTGGTATTATTATGATGAGGTGAAGTATGAATGATGGATTAAGTGAGAGCGAAAAGAAAGCATTACTCAGAGGCGTAAACCCAAGCGATCCCCCAATGCCTACAGAGGAATTTAAGGCTATGCTTATTAGGGTTTTTATGAATCAAGGAAAATCATACGAAGAAGCAAAAAAAATAGTTGACGATAGATGCGAGAAGGACGGGATAAAATAAAAGCGACAGAATGACACAAAAACCGGATTGGCGGGATTGGGTTGAACCGATAAACTGGTAGAGGTTTTGTCAAGTATGTTCGTCTTTTTTCTTTTTAGGCCTGCCCTGCGGTTTTATAGCCCGTAAAATTTCTAGCACTTCATCGCCATAAACAGCCTCTTTAGTTTTTGGCTTTATTCCGGCTAGGAATATCTGTTGCCGGACTGTTTTTACTTTGCGCCCTAAAATTTTAGCCATTTCGCTGGCGGTTAATCCGGTCATTCTTTTCATTATCGGCATTTCCCCTTAAAAAAATAAAGTTTTTGGTCTATAATTACTTGACAAATGATAGATTATAAACTATGATTATGCAAGACTAGGAGACAGAAAAATGAAAATCAAACTAACCGTAGAGATTAACTGCAACAATGACAGGTGCGGAGATTGCGACTACTTAGAGATGGACGATATGTGTTATCCAATATGCGGGCTTTTTGGAGATGATGTACGTGGGGATAAAATACAGGACATATTTAAGAAATATGATTTTAAAAATCCCTATCGTTCTCCTTGCTGTCTTGCCGCAGAAATAAAGGAGGCAGAAAAATGAACATAAAAAAAGAGGCTTATGACAGAATAATAGAATGTCTGCGGAAGCAGCTCATGAAAGCCGATGACGCGATCAAGGCAAACAAAAACAAAATGTTTTGGCTGGTACATGAACAAACCGTCTTAAAAAGAGAAAAAGCGGAGATATGGCGAGTAATAAACGTCATTGAAAAAGACAAACCGAAAGAGGAAAAAGCGCAATAAGCGTAAAAACACAGAGGAGGCAAGGAATGAACGAAGTATTGAAACTATGTCCGTTTTGCGGAGAAAAGCCAATGATTATAAGTTTACCGGATAACCATTTACATTCTTTTGCCGTTGGGTGCCAGAATGAAAAGTGTAACGCTAGAGTTTCAGGAGCTACGATGGAAGATGCAATAGATGTATGGAATGAGCGCGTAACGGATGAGGCAACCAATTGATCCGTAAAAAGCCCTGTTATAGGGCTGTACCGTTATTTATTTTTATGATGTGCAATGGAGGATGATTATGAATCAGAACGCCAGTGATAACCTTGCTTTTGTATTTACAGTATTGATACACGGTATTATATCTTTAGGATTTGCTGTCATAGGCGTTTATGCCTTAACGCAAGGGTATGCAAAATCAGGCGGTTGGTTAATCACTGGCGGTATCATCAGTATGTTAGCAGTTAAAATTAAAACAGGCGTCAAGGATAAAGGCGATAAGGAAAGTCCGAAATGATAAAAGCAATTAAACTCTTTCTGTTAAAACGAAGGATAGGATATAAACCACCCTGTAAAAGAAGCGTAAACAAATACTGTCGCATCTGTATCGCTTACAAAAACGATGGTTATTGGGATTCTTATGATTATTGCGACAGGTATAAATTCGCCATTGAATACTATCACACTTGCGACCATTTTGTACACAGAAAGCCACTATCCGAAAAAGAAAGAGCCGAACTTGAAAAAGCCGGAAACCGCTTGTTAGGCATAGTTAAGGGAATGATTGATAACTTTGG
>JAIRUC010000060.1 GCA_031254615.1 Treponema sp.
TACTATTCGCTGATACGGCCGCCGCGCCTTTACATACGCCCGGACTTTACCGATATTCACGGACTGACTGTTGACGATGTAAGAGACGCTCCCAGATTCAAACATATCTGGGACAGCGAGATGAAGCCTTTTATAGGTGACTTCCCGCTGGCGGCGCATAACGCCATGTTCGACATGGGCGTACTTGGCGCCGTGCTTGACTGGTATGATCTGGACATACCAAAACTGCCGTTTTTCTGCACCTGCATTCTTGCGCGTAACACATGGGCCGGCTTAAAGTCATACTCACTTACAAATCTTGCCAAATACTTCGGCATTGTCTACAACGCCCACAACGCGCTCGACGACGCTATGACCTGCGGAAAACTGGTGCAGATGTCCGCGCAGAAATTTGGGAGCGCGAATGTTGAGGAACTGCTGGAAAGCGCCGGAATGGAAATGAGAGTGCTACTGCCGCTGAATAATTAGAACTTGACGGCGGCGCAGCATGCAAGCTACAATAAAATATGGTTATTTTTCACGGAAGCGATATTGCTGTTCCGGAACCAAAAATTGTAACCGGAAACCGCCTGTTGGATTTTGGGCAGGGTTTTTATACCACGTCTTCCCCGGAGCAGGCAAAACGATGGGCAAGGCGGGTAAGAGAAAGAAAAAACTCAAAAGAACAGATAATCAGTATATATGAATTTGATATATCCGCAGCGGAAAAAGACCTAACTATTATTCGCTTTGATTCCCCGGATCATGCGTGGCTGCACTTTGTTACTGACTGCCGGATTGGTAAGGAAAGTAACATCGGGTATGATATAGTTATGGGGCCTGTCGCAAATGACAAGGTATATGCTTCCATCCAGTTGTTTGAAACCGGATTACTATCCGAAGCTGAAACAATAATACGGCTAAAGGTTGAAAAAATTTTCGACCAAATACTTTTTCATACCGAAAAATCGCTGAATTACTGTAGTTATTCGCGTTATGAAACTGTTAAGGACGAAGCTGATGGATAAAGCGCAATTTGAAGCTCTGCTTCCGCTGATTGTCGCCGCTTTAATGCAAAAAATTACAGAGCAAAAAAAAATATCCCATGACAAAGCGTTTTTGCAGCTTTACAGCTCCCGGTTATATAACGCTCTTGATAATGAAAAAACAAAAGTATGGTATTACAGTGCGGAAAAACTTTTTCAGCTTTTTGAAGAAGAAATGTCCGCCGGAAAACTTGAGCTGCCGGAGTATTAACATGAAACAAATTTTCATGTTCGATTATATAGTGCGGCGCGCCAACAAAGTTGGCGAAGACAACCGCACGAGGTAAGGTTAGCATGGATAAATTATTGGCCTTCAAAGTCTTTTGCCTGGAAAGTTACAAATCAGTACACGGGCTTTCAGGTTTGGCGGCTCATGATGTTTTCAGCAAATATAAAGTTTTTGATTACATTAGCTCCTGTTACGATGTTCTGCATTCTACCGGAAAACAGTATATCGTCAGCGATATTGATGATTATATTGCCCACCGGTAGTTTTTATCAGTGCCGTCGCATATTCTCTCTTGAGGGTGACATCACCATGAGCGCTAACTCCGCAAAAATTCGGCAGCGACAATGTTGAAGAACTGATAGAAAGCGCCGGAATGAGAAAGGGCGTGCTGAGATAAAAAAATGCAAATGCCTGCGCTCCGAAAAGCGCAGACATTTTATCTAGCGGCATTGCAAAAATCCTGATAGGTTCAACTGACCGAAGCGTATACCAAGTTACAGCGTTATTTTGGTTTTTCTTCCCCTCTTGAATACTAATACTCACCATTATTTGGATTCAATTGATTGGCATGATTGTCCAAGCCCGCCTGGTACTCCTCATTATTCGGATTGTTTTGCTCAGAATAATGATCCAATTGTTCTTGACTGTGTGTTTTGCTGCTTACACCGCCCACAAAAACCTCCTTAATTAAAATCAGAATAAGGCCATCCACCAGTCCAGCCGTTGACCAATGCATTAGTGTCAGAACCATCAGGAAGTTTAGAGAATGAATATTCTTTAACTAATTGCTGATTAGTTCCGATTTTAATGGCTACATAAGCAACCCACAGCTCTTTACCAAAAACATCAAGAGTGATCTCACTTTTTGGAGCCATGTCTTTGATTTTCAGGTTTGCGGTAGCCTTACCATCTGCAACAACTCCAGTTTTTGATGTTTTTACTATGTCATCACGGATAATAGACATAGTAAAATTTTGACCATTTAGGCTTGACGGTATATCCTTTACAGTAATATCCCAATCAAAAAAAATTGCTGGTTCCATTTGGGGCTCATCCTCTTCACACCCAATAACAGTCATTCCGAATACCAACGCCATCACCAGCATTCCCCACCATAATTTTTTGTTTGCCATCTTTTTCTCCTTACTAAAAAAGTTTTTAGATTTCATAGGTTAATACAAGACTTTGTATATGATTCATAACAAAGTACAGGTAATACCATGAAAATAATATAATTGTAATACCTGTTGGTGATTATGTCAATCCAATAACACAATATTGTATTCAAGGTAAAGGTATGAGCAATTATATGGATGAAGAAAGTTTACGCGGTCTTTTAAGCCAGAATATTAAGCGCTTTAGGCAAAGAAAAGGCTTATCACAGGCAAAATTGGCTGAAAAAATGGAAATTTCTACTAATTATTTATCTGATATTGAGACAAAAAGAGGGTGGGTCTCTCCATTTTCATTAGTTAAGCTGGCAAATGCCCTTGAAATTGAAGTTTTTGAATTATTTAAACCTCAAGAAAATGTATCGTTAGATGTAAAAAATACGATAAATAAGTGCCTTAATGATTTTTCTACATCATTAAGAGTTTCCTTTGATAAATCACTTAAAGATTCCATAAAAAAAATAAGGAAAAATCTTTAGGCATACATTCTGCCACACCACACAGCCATTATGAAAAGAATTGGGTGTACTCTCTTAACACTATTTCTTACTCTCGTTCCCCGTCTTCCCGCAATTCGTAGTCGACCCGTCTTTCCTGTGGTACTCCTGACAAGCTTCGCAATTCCCGTGACGCGCACAGCCGTACGGGCATTTACATTCGTTGTTTTTTTCAGACATTCTTTCCCCCTAATGAATTTTCTGGTGGGCTACACGCTGTCTTTCCGCTTCGTAGTACTTGTAGTTATCCCAGAACTTTCCGTATTCGGCGACCATGATCGGTATCACCGACAAACCAATTGAAATGAGCCAGTGATATTTGTCCATTGGGACAAAGCCCAAAACGGACGCAAGCGGCTGTATCGAGACAAGACCCGCAAGCAGAAGGAACATAGCGGCCGTGCTTATTATCAGTTGAGGGTTGTCAATTAAAGAGCGTTTGAAAACGGAAACCCGGCTTCTGACGACGAGAATGTGGAATAACGATGTCCATCCCAAAACCAAAAACGCCATTGTCTGTCCAATGTTATGTGACGGCAAAAAAGCGTTGTGGACTTCAACAAATTTTCCGACATAGTAAGCGGCCAAAACCACAATACTGCAAATTATTGTCTGTTGAATTATAACTTCCATAAGGCCGCCGGAGAAAAAACTTTCTTCGCGGTCAATGGGCTTCCTTGCCATTATCCGCGTGTCGGTCTGTTCCTTTGCCAGAGCCATTCCGGGAATGCCGTCCGCCACAACATTGACGAGTAACAGCATCATCGGCGTTACGGAAATTCCCCACCCGGAAACCTGCCCGAAGATCATGATTACGATTTCTGAAATATTGCACACAATAAGGAAGTAAACCAGTTTTTTGATGTTGGCGAAAACTTTCCGCCCCTCGCTTACGGCTTCCACAATTGTAGAAAAATTATCGTCGGTCAGGACCATGTCGGACGCGCTCTTGGCGACTTCCGTGCCGTTTATGCCCATTGCTACGCCGACATCGGCGGCTTTAAGCGCGGGCGCGTCGTTTACGCCGTCGCCGGTCATTGACACAACCGCTCCCCTGCTCTGCCATGCCTGCACTATGCGGATTTTGTCCGACGGCGAAACCCGCGCGTACACGGAATAATATTCGATGCTGTCGAAAAATTCTTCATCGGAAAGTTTTG
>JAIRUC010000131.1 GCA_031254615.1 Treponema sp.
GAAGAAATTAACCGCGCTCAGCAGGTTATGGAAGATTATATAATTGAAAACGACCTGCCGGGCGAGCGTATGCTTGTAATCCATCAATTCAATTACATTATGATAAGAAACCGCAGTGCGGTAAAAGCCGATTTCAGCAGGGTGCGTCTTGTTCACTGCGCCGACGGCTTTGGGCATCCCGGAATGAAGCGCGACTCTTATGCATTTAACGCCCAAGCGGATAATATGCCGATAAAAGGTTTCAAACTGTTCTACAACCTTGGCATTCCGGGCGCCGGCTACGACGAGCCGATTATGACGCCGAAGCAAGTATACGAACTTAATCCGCGGCCTTATGTGATTATGTACCAGTAACGCAAGCGTGATGTCTTCTCGGAATAATGCTATCTGTTCTTCAATATGATCTTATAAACCAACAGAAGAATCTTGTAGTAAATATACTGGAATATCCTTAAAAATTTGTACGGCTTTTGGAAGCAATAGCCGACCCATTCAAGGCCGTGGTCAAAGGCGGAACGTGAGGGGTGTTTTTTCTTTTCCGCGAAAACGTCGAAGATGTCACTGCACCACAGACGCATTCCGCTGTTTCCGAGCGCGATGTTGTTTTTTGCGATCCACTTCTCTTCGCCGCGGATACCTTTGCCCGCCAAAAGCAGTGAGGGCGACGCTTTTTTTATCGCCTTGATTATGGTGGCTTCATCGTGCCTTTTGAAGTAACCGGGGAAACGTCCGACAATGCGCAGTTTGGGAAAAGTCTGGCGGATATTTTTTTCTGTTTTAAGGATAATTTTGGTTTTGCCGCCAAGCAGGTAACAGGAAAATTCCCGCGCTTCCAGAATTGTCAGCAGGCTGACGATAAAATCAAAAGGCATATAGCGATACGCTTTCTTGCCTGTAAGAAATTTGATCCCGCTTATCAGGCTTTTTGAAATCGGGATAACCATGGATGCCCTTTGTATATAACTGCGATAGTCGTAGTTTCTTCTTGCGCGCAGTAAATCCCACAGGGAAAGAAGCACAATGTTATGCTCTTTTTTATCTTTTAAAAGCTCGTAGACCAGATCGCCAAGCTGTTCCGGGGCAATTATATCAATGGGGATATTTAACAGGTTTACGCACTGTCTTTCTACTTTTGTTTCAACTGCCACGAATCTTTCTCCAGTAATAAAATCCTAACAGCCGCCGCGCAATAAAGGGCGGCGGTTTCGGTTCGTAAAATAGTATCACCAATAGTGAAGGGATTAAAGCCGTTTTCCAGAAAGAGGGTCACTTCCGCATCGGAAAAGCCCCCTTCCGGCCCGACAGCCAGCGCCGCAACATTTGGGACACTTTCAAGATAACTGTGAAGTGGTTTCTGTTCAAGACCCTGATGATGAAACAACAGCCCAAGCGCGCCGGACGCTTGCAGTTCCTTCCAGTAATTAAAAAGCCCGTCCTTTGTTAACGGCCGGCGGATGGCTGTCGCGATTTTAGAGCCGCTCTGCTGTCTCGCCTCCCGGATGATGCGCTCCCAGCGGGAAAACTTTTGCTCTCCCGCGCTTGCCTTCGCAATCGAAAATTCCGAAACAAATGGAACGATTTCCGCTATTCCGCCTTCTGCCGCCTGCCGTACAATCGTATCCATTTTTTCACCTTTGGGTAAAGCCTGAAACAAAATGATGGACGGCATGGAGGAAGGCGGCGGTTCAAGTTTTTCTTCGGCACAAACGCATTTTCCTGTCAGCGAGTTATTTTCAATTGAGAGGATTTGGATTAATGTTTCTTTGCCGTTTGGCAGAAGGGCGGGGAAAAATTCCCCCACGGCAAGGCGGCGGACACGGACAAGATAGCGGTAATCGCCGCCTTCAAGCCGGACAATGTTGTTATCCGGCTCTTTTGTCAGCAGAAACTGTTTCACGACGCAAGCGGCAATTGAACGTCTGCTTCTTCCTGCAAAGCCTTGAGAGTTTTGTAATTCTGCATAAGCGCAGGGTATGTACCTTTGCGGAAGATGTCGATTGCTTCCTGCAATTGAACATCGTATTCCAAATCATAAACAGGAGCAAAGGACGTTCTGTTTAACTCATTTCTTATCAATCGTTTAAGCAGTAACAAATCAAGATGAAATTCCACTTCGAGAGTTTTTGCAAACGCCTCGACCTGGGCTGTGTTTGCCTGCGGATAAAGTTCCGCAAATTCCGGTATCCTGTTCGCATTGATAAGATCGTTCATCTTTACGGCGTCTTCCTCGGTATATTCCGGAAATTTCACCTCACGGTCGGGCGGAATACCGATTTTGTTGATATTAACGTCGCTTGGCGTATAGTAATGAGCGGTGGTGATTTTAAAGCCGGTGTTTTCCAGCGGATACACCTGCTGTACAGACCCTTTGCCAAAAGAATTTTCCCCGACAAGATACGCCCTGCCCCTGTCCTTGAGCGCACCCGCTACAATTTCGGAAGCGGAAGCGGAACCTCTGTTAATCAACACAATAACAGGAATATCAGCGGGAACAACACTGGCGCGCCTTGCATTAAAGTCGCGGTTCTCCGAGGGGATTCTTGACCTTGTTCGC
>JAIRUC010000135.1 GCA_031254615.1 Treponema sp.
CTTGTCGCGGCGGATATGCTCGGTCAGGCGGAACATGACCCGGACGCGCGCGCGCGGGCGCTGGTTTCGAGCAAAGAACTTGCCGAAAAAATTACCGCGGCGATTGAGCGCAGGATTAAAACACTGCCGACGGAAAAAATTGCCCGCGCTTCCTTGGACGCCGGCGGACTTATCATTGTGTATAATAGTAAAGAAGAAGCGATACGCATCGCCAACACAATCGCGCCTGAACACCTTGAGCTTCAAATCGCCGATGCGGACAGTTGGACTGCCCGCTTAAAAAATTACGGCTCTCTTTTTATCGGCAGCCTTTGCGCCGAAGTCCTTGGCGATTATTCGTCAGGTATCAATAACACCCTGCCCACATCAACAAGCGCACGTTTTACTGGCGGTCTGTCTGTCCGCCACTTCCTTAAAACGGTTACCACTTTACGCTGCGCCGCAGGCGAAGGTTTTGAAAAAGCGCGTAACGCAGCGGAAATACTCGCGCGTGCGGAAGGATTGGAAGGCCACGCTCAAAGCGCGGCGGCAAGACTGAATTAATCACAGGAAGGAGGAAAACCATGCAAAAAATCGGAATCGTCGGTATCGGAAACATCAGCAAGATATATCTTGACAATCTTATGGGTATGTTCGCCAAACGGATAAAGCTGAATGCGGTAACTGATCTCGCTTTTGAACGTGCAGAGAAGGCTGCCTCAGATTATAATGTAAAGGCTTTTAAATCTGTGGATGAAATGTTAAAAAGCGCCGATGTTGATATAATACTTAATATTACTCCGCCAAAGATACATTATGAGGTGGCTCTTGCCGCACTCAATGCGGGCAAGCATGTTTACAATGAAAAGCCCCTTTGTACAAAACGCGAGGAAGCGGCTCTCTTGCTTAAAACCGCGGCGGAAAAGGGCGTGAGGGTCGGCGGTGCGCCCGACACATTCTTGGGCGCGGGACTGCAAACATGCCGCAAGTTAATCGATGACGGCTGGATTGGAACTCCTGTTGCAGCTAACGCCGCCATGATGGGACACGGACCCGAACACTGGCATCCGTCCCCTCAATTTTTCTACAAGGACGGCGGCGGCCCGATGTTCGACATGGGACCGTATTACATAACCGCTCTTGTCAGTCTTTTGGGACCTGTCGCAAGAGTCAGCGGCAGCGCGAGAATCAGCACTCCCACAAGAACAATCACAAATCAATACCAGTACGGAGAACTTATCAATGTTGAAGTTCCCACCCATATTGCAGGAGTGCTTGATTTTGCCAGCGGCGTGGTCGGCACTTTAATTACCAGTTTTGACGTATACTCACATTCAATGCCGCGCATAGAAATTTACGGAACCGAAGGCACGCTGCAAGTTCCGGATCCAAACACATTCGGCGGGCCTGTTTTTGTCCGGCGCTTCCGGGAAGAAGAATGGTACAAAATCCCGCTGCTAAAGGCGTACCCGGATAATTCGCGCGGACTTGGAATTACCGAAATGGCAGAAGCGATTGAAGAAGGCCGCCCTCACCGCGCGTCGGCGGAGATGGCTTTCCATGTGCTGGACACAATGCACGGCATACACGACGCTTCATCGGCAGGGAAACACGTCAAGCTCAAGAGCAAATGCAAACGCCCTGCGGCGTATTAGCGTTCTATTAATCGTTCCCAGGCCGCCTTTTGCTCTGGCGGAACTGTTTTAAGGCATGGCAATTGATATTCCAGCCCGATTGATTTCCATTTTCCTTTTGCGGTGTCGTGATAAGGCATGATTTCTGTCATATAAATATTTTTATAGATATCTTCCAGTTTTTTTATTTCGGCAAAGTGTTTGTTAGAATCGTTGATTCCCGGTATCACAGGGCAGCGTAAAACAACCGGTTTGTTTTCTTTTAACAGGAAGGAAAGTGCAGCGGAAATATCGATTTTTTCAATTCCTAGCCAATATTTTTGTTCTTCTCCTTTGCTTATTTTAAAATCAACAAGAAATAAATCAGTATATTCACATAACCGCTCCAGAGTTTTTTTTGATAAAACGCCGTTTGTCTCTACCGCTGTATGAATATGCTCTTCTTTGCATCTACGCAGCAGTTCCATTAAGAATTCAATCTGCAGCGTTGGCTCGCCGCCGGAAAATGTTACGCCGCCGCCGGAGCGTTCAGAGTAGTTTTTATCCTTTTTTATTTCTTCTGTAATTGTTTCCGCTAGTCTCGATATGCCATATATCTTTAGCGCTTCCGATGTACATACTTCCGCACATTTACCGCAGGCAGTACATATTTTATAATCAACCGTATGCACGCCGTCTGCTGATATATGATGTACATTATGCGGGCAAACCGCGGCGCAGGCAGCGCATTTTTTGCACTTAACGTCCAAATAGCCAAGCTGCGGGTCTTTGTCAAAGCTTTCCGGATTGTGGCACCATTTGCATCTTAAATTACACCCTTTAAAAAAAACAGTTGTCCGTATCCCAGGACCGTCCTGTGTACAAAATCTTTGGATGTCAAACACAATTCCATTAATACCGGTTATCCCTCGTATGTTGTGCGTAAAATAATTTCGCGCTGCACGGACGGTTCCAATGTTACAAACCTTGCGCTGAAACCGCCGATTCTGACAATCAAATTCTGATATTGCTCAGGATGTATCATAGCGTTTTTCATATCTTCTTTTCCAACCGCGCAGATATTAAGCTGAACGCCGTTGTTTTCAAAAAATGTCAGCACCAGAAATTTGATTTTTTCAAACGAAGCGGAAAACAGTTCCCTTGTAAATCGAACATTGTTGATTACTCCGGCATGGTTATCATTGCCGAATTTCGACATGGAATTTAATAATGCGGTAATGCCGTTTTTATCCGCAGAGATAGACGGCCCGTTTCCGTTTGATAACGGCGCGCTTCTTTTTCTGCCGCAGGCGGATGCCCCGCAAAAGTATCCCCATTCCGCGCTCATTGAATTGTTTACGCTTACAATTTTATATTTATGAAGCCCTGCTTTTTCTCCGCACTCGCTTGTCAGTCTGGCGATTTCATCAAAAACCCGTATTGCTATTTTGTCCGCCTCATCAATATCGTTTCCGTATTTGGGCGCGTCAATCATCCACTTGTGTTCAGCATCATATCCGTCGAAATCTGCATCGAGGATTTCAACTAACTTTTCAAGGGAAAGCCTTTTTTCATCGTATACCAGTTTTTTAATAGTGGTTAAACTGTCCGCACAGCTGATAATGCCGAATATTTCACTGGCAGCATTCAAATACTTTACTCCGCCGTCGAGTAATGCCTTGCCCCGCTCAATGCAGTTGTCCATCAATAAACTCAAGTGAAGGTAAGGCGCTTCATGTCCTGCAACTCTGTAATTTAAATATTTATGCCAGGCTAATTTTTCGATAGTCGGCTTAATCATTTCAAACAAAGCGTTATATAAATCTTCAAAGGTTTGATACGAATTCAAAGGTGGTACGTTAGTTTCAATCTGTTCGCAAAAAAACGGATCATACCCGCGGTGCAGTAAAATTTCCAGCGCCTTTAGCAGATTTACGCCGTTATTGGGTGTTCCGACACTCTTTCCGACGATTACATATTCACCGCAGCCAAAAGGTACGTACTGTTCGGCCTCTTCTTTATTAATGTCGTATAACTGTTCTACAGCCGGAACATTGGTTTCGTCCGAATATATAATCGGAAAAGAACAGCCGGCCGCATTGAGTTTAAGCGCTTTATTGAGAACTTCATCATCCATTTCCTTGTAATAACGAAGCGTCAGCTGCGGAACGGTTTCTTTAAAACGTAATGATGCTTCCATAATAACCATCGCCAATTTATCCGCGTCTTTTGGATTTTGCCGTCCCGCTCCGCCTATGATAACTCTACAGTCATGAACTTTGTCAATTGTTTTGAAATGTTTATATAATCCCAGAATCAGCCTGACGCCTTCTTCTTCGGTAAGTCTGCCGTCAGCCAAATCCTGCGCGTACAGTCTGCCCAAATAGTCATCCATGCGGCCATAGTTCATTGTATCGCTGCACACCGAGTATATCCACATTAGCTGTAATCCTTCCAAAAAACTGCGCGGCGCGTGATGCTGAATGGCTTTTAAGGCGTTTGCAAGTTTGAAAAAATCATCTTTTTTATTTTGCGGGCAGTGATTTGCCGTTTCAACAGCTTCTCTTTCATAACGCATACAGGATTTACGAATCGTATCGATCCACTGATGCAATGATTCATAAAAAGAATTATTCCCGTTTTTATTCGTGTAACGATTGATTTCATCATCTAATCCGTCCAAACCAAGACGGGTTAGTTTTTCAAAATCAATATTGGTCCCGGCAACCCTGCAATCACAGTTTGCATATCCGGCGCTGCGGTAGCTGTCTCCCGGTTCTTTCCCGTATTTATGAATAAACCGGTCGCTGACTTTTTTTCTTGTATTTTCTTTTTTCCAGAATTCAAGGATCATCTCCGCTTTTTTCAGGACACCTTCAGTCAATTCATTCTTACAGTTTTCAAAAACATTTCTGAATTCGTGCTCATGGAAAAAATAAGTGTAAATACCGCCATACTGAGATGAAAATCCCACCAGTTCATGATGCATCATGCCGGCAATTAAGTCGCCTTCTTCCAGCGGCTGTAAAATATGTTCAAGCTGAAAATCAACACACTTTGCTTCGCGGATAAATTTATCACCGCTGTATTTTTTATATATATCCGTAAACTCAATAGCATAAATGATTTTTTGAGTATACTCGTTCATACTATGCCTCCCTTTTGATAATTTAAGAGGGAAAGTTTTAGATTGTACAAACTACTAATTTAACTCGCCCCGTTTAATTTTCTTTGTCGTAGTCATCTCCAGAGGCTTGTCAAGAATTACAATCCTGTTGATTTTCTGATATGGCTGTAATCTCTGGTTCACCTCGGCGATGATTGATTCAATTTTTCCTTTCGTTTCCGCCTCGCCCGGAGTTTCTCCCTTTGCATTTTTATATTCCTGATTTGGATAGACAAGCGCTTCAATGCCCTCGCTTTTCAATTTAGCATCCATTACATATCCACGGATTAAAATCTGATCGATTTGCTCATAAAGCTGGAATTCGTTTTCGATTTCTTCGGGGTATACGTTTTTGCCGCCCTCCGTAACGATCATGTTTTTCGCACGCCCTGTCAGATAAAGATAATTTTCGCTGTCCATGTACCCAAGGTCGCCTGTTTTCAGATAACCGTCGGATGTAAAGGCGGCGGCGGTTTCTTCCGGCATATTGTAGTAGCCCTGCATTACCATCGGGCCTTTTACAATTACCTCTCCTACGCCGTTCTCATCCGCGTCAAGAATTTTCATGTCTACCTGCGGGAAAGTTCTTCCCACACTTGTTTCCTTGTACTGTTCTATGGGGTTTAACGCGATAATCGGGGACGTTTCGGTGAGGCCGTACCCTTGAACAAAATCAATTCCAAGCTGGTTGTACTTTCTGAACACGCTCGGAGCCAGGGGCCCCCCGCCACTGATACAGATTCGTATTGTCGTAAGGCTTGCCTTGTCCAGCACAAAGCCAAACATTTTCTTTCCCGGATTTACCCTAAAAACTTTTTTAATCATTCCCGATATTGCCATTAAAAAAGAAATAAGTCCGTAAACCACGATACCTTTTTCCTTTAACCCTTTGATAATTCCGGCGAGAACTTTGTTAAACAACATAGGTACGCCGAGCAGCATTGTAATTTTCGCCTGTTTTAAATCTTTTAATATTGTGGAGGTTACCATTTTTTTTCCAAAAACCACTTCGGCGCCTGTAGAAATGGTTTCTATAAAAACCGCCAGCATTGTGTACGAGTGATGAATCGGAAGGATGGCGTAAAATATATCTGTATGCAAAACGATGAGCGGTGTTCCCTGCGCCAGATAGCAGTCCGAGACAAGATTCCTGTGCGTAAGCATTACTCCCTTTGGATTTCCCATTGTTCCCGATGTAAAAAGTATTGCCGCAAGGTCAGTCTCGGCTGCCTGTTCAATTTCCTCCTGCGGCCCGTCAAGATCGTAAATATAAGTTCCCTTTCCTTTTTTTAGGGACAACACTGTGTTAACTCCGCCAGGATTTTGCATGTAATAATCGTGTTTTTCCTCATCGATAAAAAGAATGCGCGCGCCGGATGTTTTTATTAATAGATCAATTTCTTCATTTTTAAGCTGGTAGTCTATGGGAACAACAACGCCGCCTGCGAAAAGAATTGCAAGATATGCCACCGTCCATTCCGGCGCGTTTTTCCCGCTGACTGCAACCCTGTCACCGCGGCGAATACCCTTGCTGTAAAGCCAGCGCGCGATAGCCTCAATTATTTTGAGGGCTTCGGTGTAATTCAGGCTTATTCTATCCGGCTCATAAATGGTGAAACAGGCTCTTTCGGGATAGCGCGAAACGGTAATTTTATACATTTCCGGCAGTGTAGGCCATTCGCCGTTAAAAGCCTTTCCCCGGTACTCCTTTAAAAATTCCCACGGTTTTTCAGTTGACGGAACAGACATAATATCCTCCAGTTTTTTATGGATGTCTATATTGTATTATGACATAAAATTGTGATTTGTAGTAATAAATGTTGATAGAAGGGAGTGAAAATGAGCAATATTGTTGTTAGTGGGCTTAGCGTATTGATAACTTGCTTTGCTTACGGACAAAGACCCTGCTCCCCGCTTTCTATTCCCTAAATTCATTGTAATTATTTGCCTTAATCGGTATTTTAGTAATGTGAAGTTACATAGATTTTGCGGCCTTCTTTTGGCGATATTACCGCTTTTTTCCTGCTCGGCGCGGATCAACGGCTCCCTTGCCGCGGATGGTTCTGCCGCGGTGTCCGTCAGCATGGCGCTGGAGCCAAGAATGACCTCCCTTATACGGACGCTGTCGGCGGCAGGCGGACAGGACGGCGGCCAAATACTGGACGGCAACGCTATTGCGCAGTCAATGTCAGTGTCATCGGCAGGTAATGTTTTGGCGTCTTTCAAAAACACTTCTCCTTCGGCGATTGAAGGCAGTGTGCGGATTTCCGATATCAGTCTTTTTTTGACTGCCCCGAATGCCGGGGAATTTATCGAATTTGAGCAGAGAAAAAACGGCGGCGAATGTAAATTTTACATTGACATTAACAACGGGCCGGTAATTCTTAAACTTCTGTCTGTAGAAATAGCCGCTTATCTTGAAGCGCTGATGGCGCCGCTGGCAACCGGCGAAGAAATGACCAAAACCGAATATCTTGAGCTTGTAAGTTCTATTTACAGCAAGGCAATCAGCGATGAAATTGCCTCTTCACAGTTACGCGCTTCAATCAATTTTCCCGGTCAGATAACAAGCGCAACAGGAGGGACATTCTCCGGCAAAAAAGCGGAGTTTGACATTCCGCTTCTGGAACTTCTGGTTTTAGAGACGCCGCTGGTTTATGAGGTGAATTGGAAGTAGGGAGCAGTTAACAGTGAATAGTGAACAGTTAATAGTTAGCAGAGAGCAAAGAGAAAATGAGCAATGTTGTTATTTGAAAGCGTAGCGAGTTGTCAATACTCTCTGCGTTTAAATTTTTATCTTGACAAAATCGGGAAAATCATAATAAAATACTATCAATAGCTTCGTTGAGGCTTCGGAAAAAAGAACTTGGACAAATGGTGTAGGAACGTTATGTGCATACGAAGCGGGTTATCAACATACATCGTACCTTTTTTGCGCGCCTGCGAGTAAAAACACAGTCCCCATCCCCAAAAATTGTATCTAAATAAAAAGGAGAGTAATGCATGAAACAAAAAACGAGGGTACTGGGGAATTATCCCCCCCCCCCCCCCCCCATCTAAAAATTATAGAAATAGCCTTTCGTTAAGGGCTATTGCCCTGTTCCTGACAATTTGCTGCCTTAGTTTTTCCGCGGCCTTTACCGCCTGTAGTTCGGGTGATTCAGGTAGTTCAGCTGATCCAAATCCAACCATTGTCAGTATCACCATAACAACCCAGCCCATAAAAACTTCATACCAAATCGGTGAATCTCTTGATTTGTCCGGTATTGTGGTAAAGGCAAATTACAGTGACGGGACATCGCAAACGGTTAACATCAGCGTGAGTAATGTCAGCGGGTTTGATTCTTCTACAGAGGGAACCAAGACTATCACCGTTAACTACGGCGGCAAGATCGCGACCTTTGAAGTTACGGTTGTTAATGAAGATGGTACTACGCTGACCGGTATCACCATAACAAACCAGCCTAATAAAACTTCATACGAAATCGGTGATTCCCTTGACTTAACAGGTCTGGTGGTAACGGCAAGTTACGACAACAATTCGTCGAAAACAGTCAATATCAGCGCGAGTAATGTCAGTGGTTTTAATTCCTCTACAGCGGGAACCAAGACTATCACCGTTAACTACGGCGGCTTTACCGATACTTTCACTATTGTGGTTGAGGCAGTTAAGACTCTAACCGGTATCAGAATAACAAGCCTTCCTTATACAACTTTATACGATATCGGTGATTCGCTTAATATTTCCGGTATGGAGGTAACGGCGGATTACAATGACGGTACATCGCAAACGGTTAACATCACTACTAGTAATGTCAGCGGTTTTGATTCTTCTACAGCGGGAACCAAATTACTCACCGTTACCTATAATGGCTTTACCGCTCCTTTAACCGTCATGGTAAATGAGGCCGGCAAAAATCTATCCCGTATCGAAATAACAACTCCGCCTTATAAAGCAACATACAATATCGGTGAATCCCTTGATATTACCGGTATGGTGGTAATGGCATATTACGACGACGATACATCGCAAACAATCAGCATTAGCGCGGGTAATGTTACCGGTTTTAATTCCTCTACATCGGGAACCAAGTACCTCTACGTTAACTTAGGCGGCTTAAGCGATTATTTTACTGTTACGATAATCCCAGATTCATATATTTCCATTGACTTTAATGGACCTCAAGAAATTGAACTGGGATCATACACATACGGCGGCGCTTTTTACTTTGAGGTCTACGCTGATTACCGTTACAACAGTTTCCGGTGGATTCTGGACGGTGTTGAAAGATATGAAACCTCAAGCTCTATCACAATTAACTGGCTGGCTGTCGGTCCTCACCGGGTAACAGTTATCGCTTCCGATGACACAGGAGCGGTATATTCACAGGAAATCGTTTTCCGGATCAACGGATAAGGAGAATAAAGCATGAAGCGACAATTAAGTATAAAAACCGGCATTATCGCCGTTGTTTTAGGCATCTTCCTTTTGGCGGGATGTAATGATATGTTTTCACCTTCATCTGCGGCTTTGCAGGAAAATCCGTCGCAGGGTATGGTGACCATTAACATAGGGAATATGGAATCTTCCAGAACCCTGTTTCCGGAAATACCGGCGTTCAGCCGTTATAAACTGCAATTTCAGCCGTTAGACGGACAATCTTATAAAGGCGATATGTGGGTTAACAATACCACCTCTGCCATTGGACTCGATTTTGGTCAGTGGAGGATAACCGCTATTGCCTATGTAAACATCAGTGGTGTTGAAGGTATCCCCGATGATGAATATGAAGCGGCTCGCGGCAGTGAAGAATTGAATGTAACAAGCTATGGATATGATAATTACGTCACTATTGATATCCATAGCGTGGCAGACAGTAGTAAACAAGGCGTTTTTGATTATTCTCCGATTTCTTTTCCTGCTTCAGTGTATACGGCAGAACTCAAAATATTTTCCTTAACAGGAGCGCCTGCGGCGGAAGTAATTGATTTGTTGGATAACGATAATACCGGAAGCCTTGTTCTGGATTCTAACTACTATATTCTAAGATTGGAATTGGAAAACAACGATGGAAAAATTATCAAATTTGAAGTGATCCATATTTATCCGGGTCTGACAACCATAACCACAGAAGAAGGTTATACCTTTGTCGATTACGACTTTGTAAGCGTTTTGCCGGTTCCGAATGCTCCGAATACTCCGGAACTGATCCCTGGAGAGAACTATATCTCCGTAAGCTGGAATGCGGTTGACGCGGCGGATTCGTACGATGTGCAGTACCGCGAAGACAACGAGGCTTTTCAATATTATGGAAGCGCCGCTGCCTCTACAAGTGTAACTATTAACAATCTGAAAAGCGGTACCAAGTATTATGTGCGGGTACGGGCAAGAAATCTAGGCGGTCCCGGCGCGTGGAGCTCTACGGCGGATGCGACGACTATTGCAGTTGTTCCGGAAACGCCAAGCGCACCCGCTGTTACAGCAGGAAGCGCTGAATTAACAGTTTCATGGAGCGCAGTCTCTTATGCCATAGAATATGAAGTGTGGTACCGGACAGGGAATAGTGGAAATGGACAGCAATTTTTGATCTATGATCCCGATACGGAATTAGAGATCCCAATTACGCAAACCAGTATTATCATAACCGGTCTGAATAACGGTGTTGCCTATCAGGTGCGGATAAAGGCAATAAACGACAACGGAAGCAGTGATTTCAGCGAATGGAGTGTCGCAAGAACTACCGATTCAAGCCTGCCTCCTGCGCCCGCAATGCCTGTAATTTCAAATGTTTCTTTTGACAGGTTTAAGGTAGAATGGCAGTCTGTTGCCTTGGCTGATGCCTATTCGGTTTGGCTTACCACTGAAAACAATACCACCGGAGCGCAGCGAAAAGGCGGATGGGTAGATGCGGCAGATCCCCTTACCATGAATATTGACGAACTTAATCCGGGAACCACTTACTATATCTGGGTACGAGCGCGCAATGCCGATGGTGTCTCGGGCGCTTTCAGCCCTTCGGCAAAATGTATTACCACGCTTCCCGCGCCGCTTATTACCAATGTCACCGGAGGCAAAAGGCGACTTACCGTTAGCTGGAGAGATGTTTATATAGTTGATGAAGATAATATAGACATTACCAGTGATCCTTATTACAACTCTTCATATCCTGTTCTGCAGAATGATGTCTGGTACGATGACAGTAATCCTGTAAAAAGATACCAGTTTTATGCCAAGTCCGGAGCTACTTACGCTGTTCAATGGAATGATTCGTATCAAGGAAATTCGACTAAATCTGCCGATATTGGAGTTTCAGCCTATTGGGCGGATTCAAGTGGTAATATTTTTAGTAGAACCGACAGTGGTTATAATCCACCGCAAACTTTTACCGCGTACAAAGATGGAATTGTGATTCTCCTTGTAGAATATTACAGCGGTGGAGATACAACCGGAACTTATGCACTGCGGTATACAAAAACCAGTAATGAATATGCCGATTTGGATGGCGTCCAGTATCATGACATTTATCTGAGTACTGATAATTATTGGGATATCCCAACATCCTACTCAACCCCCACCAAGACGGTAACAGGCGTTACTTCGACTACTATTGATGAATTAACCCCCAACCAGACCTATTATATCTGGGTCAGAGGCAAAAATTACAATAACGGCGAATGGGTTTACAGTGACTGGAG
Organism: Treponema sp.; assembly: GCA_031254615.1. Lineage (GTDB taxonomy): Bacteria > Spirochaetota > Spirochaetia > Treponematales > Breznakiellaceae > WQXQ01. The sequence goes on from JAIRUC010000135.1 coordinate 11,455, forward strand.
CAGTCAATCCAGTAGACGAGTTCCTAATAACCAAACAGCACTTACGAATTTTAGGTTGAATTACGACTATTGGACTAATTATTATGGAACCTTCGAAGGAAACCTGATCCGCTTAACGGTTCCATACGAGAGAAGTCTCACATCGGCACAGACATATTTTGATTTGTCTTCAGGCGCGTCAGCCAGTATCTCCTCCGGAAGTTATCAGAACTTTACTGCACCTAAAGATATTATCGTAACTGCCGAAGACGGGGAAACTACAGCGGAATATACGGTTATCGTAAAGGTAAATACCCCGGTACAGATCAATTTTGCCGGACCGGATGATGAAAGTGTAGATATAGATGCTAGTTTTGGAGCCTATACCACCAATGAGGTCTCCTTTAACATGGCGGCGATCCCCGGAGGAACAATGTTCCCCACCGGAATCAGTGACACCGGAAGCGCTATGGTAAGCGCTGCCTACCAAATAGCTGAAACCCAGGTAACATGGGAACTGTGGAATACTGTGCGAACATGGGCTGTAGCAAACGGTTACAGCATGAGCGCGGGACAGAGAGGAAGCAACGGGAGCGGCAGCGACCAACAACCGGTTACTATGGTGAGCTGGTATGATTCAATTGTATGGTGTAACGCCCTGACCGAATACTGGAATGAAAAAACCGGTACAAATATGGAAACGGTATACAACAACAGTGAAGGCAGTCCTATTCGGAATTCCGGCGATACCGGAGTGTTGAATAGCGTAACGCCCAGTGTAACCGCACAGGGTTTCCGCCTGCCTACCAGCAATGAATGGGAACTGGCCGCGCGGTGGCGCAATGATAATACCAATACAGTAGCAGGGTACAGTAACCCCTGGTTTACCAAAGGCGATTCCGCCAGCGGAGCGACAGCAAGCTATTCCAATGTTAATGTGACCCATGGTGTGGCTGTAACCAATTCTAACAGTAGTGGTACGGCTGCAGTAAAAAGTAAACTACCTAACGCTTTGGGCCTCTATGACATGAGCGGAAATGTATGGGAAGTGTGTTTTGATAGGTCTGGTAGTTCAGACCGTGTTACCCGGGGCGGCGCATGGAGTGATGATCTTCAATACAAGAGAGTAGGTTATGTGCATAACCGCCCTCCGGCGCAAACGTATAATAATCACGGTTTCCGCCTTGTGCGTAACAATGATTATTCTGTCAACAATGGCAATGCTCTTACCTTATCGGCTCCGTCAGGATATGAGGGGTATAAGTGGATTGTCGATAATGTCACGGTAAACGCGGAAACGTCAAACTACATGACTCTGGATACATCAACTATGGCTATTGGTCCGCACAGCATTACTTTGGTTATTTACAAACAGGAGGGAAGCATACAGGTTCCCTATTCTAAAACAATAACAATCACCGTTACACCATAAGGAGGAAAAAAATGAAGAACTATAAAATTTATTGTGGAATATTTTCCATATTAATGGGGCTCCTCCTTTTGGCAGGATGTTCCAATGATGTTGATTCGCCGGATCAGGGAAACCCCGGCGGACGGGTAACCATTTCGATTAACCCGGATATGAGTCGTACTCTGCTGCCCGGCGCTCCGTTATTCGACAAATATGTACTTACATTCACAGCAAACGCCGGACAAACGCCGGTAAGCCCGGTGGAACTGGAAAATACCAACGAGTATTCTCTGGTGCTTGAACCCGGATACTGGGCTATTGATGTTATTGGTATGGTTAAAATCGAAGATATCCCCGGCATTGAGGATGGTTATTACGAAGCCGCCTCTTCAGAACAGGTATATTTTAACGTAGGCGCCGGCGGTTCATACAATGTGGCAGTTACCGTCAGAGGGGGAATTCAGGAGGGAGTGCAGGGAATATTCTCGTGGGACATTTCTTTCCCGAATGATGTAGAAGCAGGGACTCTTAAGATACAGGATATTGACGAGCAGGACATAGACGGCATCCCTGCGGTTGATTTGATGACGGAAGAAGACAGAACAGGCGTCATCGCCCTGAATCCCGGTTATTATTTCCTTAAAGTGGAACTGGAAAACGGAGATGGTAACAAAGCTTTTAGAACAGAAATTATGCACATCTATTCCAGCTTGACCACAACCGCGGACAGTACAACCGGTTATGCCTTTACCGGGGCGAATTTTGCGCCTTTGGTAACATTAAACGGTCAGGTTCTGTTGAGTACGGATGCAGGATTAGATCCGCAGGGGACTGTATCAATCTACCGGGACAGCGCATTTACACAGCTCATAGATTCGATATCATTTGATGAAAATGGCGATTGGTCATACCAAATAAGTACGCTTTATACCAATGTATACCTGAAAGCCAGTGTGTCATATACAGGTTTTACTGCCTTTGAAAAGGATAAAGGGCCGGTAAATATAACTTCCAATGCGCCGGACTGTAACATTAATGCGCAATTGCTGAATCTTTCAGGAACGGTACTGCTGGATACTGTGACAACCACAGGAACGCCGACGGTAACGCTTTATGAAGACGCATGGTACAATGATTTAATTGCAACGACAAATATTGCTGTTAACGGCTCGTGGAGCGTGACTCTTATTCCGGTCTATACCAATGTGTATCTGAGAGCCAATGTGAATTATACCGGCGGCCTTGCCTTTACAAAGGACATAGGACCGGTAAGTGTAACCTCTGCCGATCCTGACGATTGGACAATTGACGCGGCATTGCTGCACCTTGCGGGAACAGTAGTGTTAGATGACGATGTGGCAGCCTCAGCAACAACACCGCCAACGTTAACGCTTTATTCGAACGCGGCATACACTGCTTCCATTGCGACAGCTAATGTTGATCCTGACAACGGATCGTGGAGCGTAGTTCTTCTTCCTGATTACACTGTTGTGTATCTGGAAGCCGAAGTAGAATACACCGGGTTTGACTCTTTTACCAAAAGAAAGGGACCGGTAAATGTAACTTCTACTACTATTACCGATTGGACTATTGACGCGGCCTTGTTGCACCTTGCGGGAACAGTACAGTTGGATGACATTGTGGCAACCGAAGTAACGGCGCCGCCAGCGATAACGCTTTATAAGGACGCGTTGTACAGTGATGACATTGCAATGGCAAATGTTGCCGCTGACGGATCGTGGAGCGTGACTCTTATTCCGGATTATACCAATGTGTATATGAAAGCTGCCGTTGAATACACAGGCTTTGCCCCCTTTACTAAAAATAAGGGACCGGTGAACGTAACTTCTACTACTGCTGCCGATTGGATTATTGACGCTAAACTGCTTCACCTTGCGGGAACAGTGGACTTGGACACAGTCGAGGCGATTACGGCAGCGAACCCGCCAACGCTAACGCTTTATTCGAACGCGGCGTACACTGATTTCATTGCGACAGTATTGGTTGATCCTGCCGACGGATCGTGGAGTAAAGTTCTTCTTCCGAATTACACCTCTGTGTATCTTAGAGCCGCTGTTGAATACGACGGTTTTGATCCCTTTACCAAAGACAAAGGGCCGGTGAATGTAACTTCTACAAATACTGCCGATTGGACTATTGACGCTAAAATGATCAGTGTGGCAGGAAATGTGGAGTTCAGGGATATAGGAACGCTCACGCTAAATTCAAGAAATATGCTGGTGTACAACGATGCGGATTATACAACATTGATCGCAACAATTCCCATTGACACCAACGGAGATTGGGTCGAAAGAATCCCGCCGTTGTTTAACAGCAGAATGTACCTGAGAGGCGAATTGATCTACGATACCAACACGCTGACAAAGGATCAGACGGTCAATCTTCCGCCTCCTGCCAGTATAACCATGGATATGCGGTATTTCTTACTTGCAGCTACCGGAATAACCGGCGGAAGCGTTACCGTGGTTCAGGGACAAGTACAGGGATTTGTGGCGCAAGCCGGAGATGCGGTAAAACTAAAGGTATCGCGGCCTGACACACTTAGGCTGGTTCCCGGTTCACTCAAATACAATACCACGGCAATGAATGATTATTCACCGTGGACCTTTACCATGCCGGCGGAAGATGTAACAGTAACCGCCGACTTTGAAGGCATAGCAGGAGCGGTCGCCTATATGGACGGAATCTATTACACCAGTATAGGGAATGCAATAGATGCAGTACCAGCATCCCCATATTCAAATGTAAAGACAATTTGGATATATTCCGACATAACGCTCACGAGCGGGACTTCTATTCCCCAACATAAAGACATTTGCCTTCAGGCGCTTGATTGGGAAGAGCGCACGATAAAGAGGGGAAGCAGTTATACCGGCAACTTGTTTACCATCAATGCTCCCAATACCCCCAGTACATCCTACAATTATACCAGCCTAACGATTGGGGCAGCTAATAGCGAAGGAACCCTTATTATTGATGGTCAGGGTAGTCAAGGTGTTAACAGTACCGGTCCGCTGGTACAGGTATCATGCGGTGTTTTCAATCTTAGAAAGGGCGGTATTCTGCAAAACAACCGTAATAGCGGAAACGGGGGCGCGATCAATGTTAATTACAATACCTATGGCTACTGTGTTATTGCCGGAGGAGAAATTAAGAATAACACGGCAGCTAGTGGAGGCGGAGTATATGTAAGCGGACCTGTCCAAACCAGTGCAATGAATGTAAATTTCTGGTTGCAAGGTGGCAGCATTAGCGGCAATACCACAAGCGGCTATGGTGGCGGTGTTTACGTTTATGGCGTTGGCTGTAATCAGAACGGAGGACTTATTTCCGGCAATACCGCTAATAGGGGCGGCGGTATTTATCTGTCAAGTACTTTTAGCACTGCGGCTGGTTGGAATATTTATACTGGTGGGCAGCTGGCCATTGATACAACAAATTCCGGCTATGGCAGTGTTGCTTATATTACAGCCAACAGTATGTTAAACAATAGTTTCTTGTCGAACGATAGGGTGATAGACACCTCCCTGCCATAGTAAGAGGATATTGCGAGTAAATACCGGGGCTGTTTGGGAAGTTCGGCAATTGTGCCGGGTTACTTCCCGAACAGTCTCAAAGCAGGGAATGGAATTTTAGTTCAATCCG
>JAIRUC010000189.1 GCA_031254615.1 Treponema sp.
TATCACTATTTGGCGCAATAGGAGTTATTTTTTATTTTCTCCATATTGTCTTTGGCAGTATATTTTATGAAGGATATAATCCATTCGCACAGGCAATCAGCGATTTAACAGCCTCAAATTCACCTTCAAAAAATATAGCTTCTCTGCTTACATTCATTTATGGAATTTTTTCGGTAATATTTACTTTTTTGTTTTTTATATATTTCAGAAAAAAAATAAATAAAATGATTTCATCCGGTTCCTGCTTCTTATTTATTATGAATGTAATATCATCTTTTGGTTATTCATTATTTCCGCTGTCAACTGCGGGTTTTAATAATACTTTTCAGGATAAAATGCATGTTGTAGTAACAGGATTGGTTGTGGCGTTTACTATACTTGCATTAATTTTTCTTGGTTTTGGTTTTATAAAAACAAGAGAATATAAATATATGGGCATTATTTCTTTATGCACTTTTCTTTTACTAATATTTGGGGTAATTTTACTCAACATAGTTCCAAAAGAATATTTTGGAGCGGCTGAACGTATAAATGTTTATTCTATAGTGATTTATACCGGAATATTATCATTATGGATGCACAAGTATATTAAAATGCGGGATAATACAGAACATGAAAAAGACGGATGATTTTAAGGGGGAATAATGATTCAGGATATTGCCGCTTTGGCGGAACAAGCCCGAAAAGCCCAGCATATTTGGGCCGGATATTCTTATAGTGAAAGAGCGCGGCGCATACAAAAAGCAGGCCGCAGTCTTGCCGAAAAACGGGATAAAATAATTGATATCATTCACCGCGAAAACGGCAAACTGGCTGTCGACTCTTTTGCCACAGAAGTTATTCCCGCCCTTATGGCCGTTCCCTATTACATCAAGGCAGGGAAACGCCTGTGTAAGACTCACGCAATTCGCGGCGGCAACATCCTTATGTCATACAAGCAAAGCCGCATGGTATATAAACCATGGGGTGTAGTGGGAATCATTTCTCCGTGGAATTTTCCTTTTGCGATTCCTTTTTCCGAAGTAATCATGGCACTTCTTGCAGGTAACGCAGTGATTCTTAAAACAGCGTCCCTTACGCCCGGCGCAGGCAGAATAATTGCCGAAATACTTGAAGCGGCAAATCTTCCAGAAGGGCTTTTTGTCAATGTTGAATTGCCGGGGAAGGAAGCGGGTCCCGCTTTTATCAATAGCGGAATAGACAAACTTTTTTTTACCGGCTCAACCAATACCGGCAAAGAACTCATGGCCATGGCTGCCCGGCGGCTTCTTCCCCTAACGCTGGAACTGGGAGGGGCCGATGCCGCGATAGTCCGCAGTGATGCCGATATTGACCGCGCTGTATCGGGCATTATCTGGGCTGGCTTTTCCAACGGCGGACAATCCTGCGGCGGTGTTCAGCGTGTTTTTGTTCACTGTGATATTTACGATGAGTTTTTGGAAAAGCTCAAACAAAAAGTTATGGCTCTACGTCCTGGAACTGATTCATCAACTGATGTATCAGTTGATGAATCCTGCGATCTTGGCCCGCTTATTTCCATGAAGGCAAAGAAAGAATTTCGCACACAAATAGAAGCCTGTCTCGCGGATGGGGCTGAAATAGTTGTTCAAAGTAAGATGTTTGTAACAACTGACGGAAATACCGCAAGCAGTTTGACTGCAAGCAGTCTGACTGCAAACAGTCTTGAAGATGACAGTCTCTTTGCCCCAGCGATGGTTTTAACCGGTATAAAGCCCGGAATGCCCATTATGGATGATGAAATTTTCGGCCCGGTAATTAGTGTAATGCCTTTTAAAGATGACATGGAAGCTGTAAGTCTGGCTAACGCTTCGCCGTATGCGTTAACCGGTTCTGTCTGGTCGCGTAACAAAAGGCAGGCGCAAAAACTGGCGGCCCTTGTTAACGCCGGTTCAGTTATGATAAACGATCACCTTATGTCGCACGGTCTTGCCCAAACCCCCTGGGGAGGTTTTGGCGCTTCCGGTTTGGGAAGGACTCACGGTGAAGCGGGCTTCAGGGAAATGTTAAAAGCGCAGGTAATAATAAACGATATATTGCCGGGAGCAAAACGGGAACCGTGGTGGCAGCCTTATTCGCATAAAATTTACCGGGGGCTTAGCGCGCTGAGTGATTTATTAAGCGGCTCTCCGTTAAAACGAATCCGGGCATTACCCGCTGTTATAAAATTCTTTCTTATAACGTGGAAAAAAGACGGGATTCAAAGATGACATTTCGTATTACAATTTATTGAAATATTAGGAGGATAAACAGAACATGAAAAAAATTATAATCGTTCTTTTGTGTCTTATTGGAGTAAAGGGGTCAGCATTTTCTCAAAATAATACCACGTCAATAGTATTGGAAATACGCAACGTAACCGTAAACGGCGGGATGCTGTATGTTTCCATTTGTACAAGTGAAGAAACGTACAAAAAACAACAGCCTGCTATGTCTTATGAATTTGTCTCAACAAGCGCCATAATCAGGCAGGAAATTAACGTGCCGGTTGGAGAGTGCGTCATACTAATATATCAGGACACAAACAATAACGGTAAGTCAGATACAGGCTTTTTGGGTATTCCAAAAGAGCCGGTAGGAATTACCAACTGGGATGGCAACGGCCCTCCCGGTAATTACAAAAAGCTAAAAATAGCAATAAACGATATGACAGAGATCGTTGTGGTCAATCTGTATCAACTATAAAGAGGTGAAAATTATGCTTGGACTTTATTTTAGCGGAACAGGAAATACAAAATACTGTGTGGAACAATTTTTAATGAATTTTGACGGCAATAATGCCGCCGTTTCGATAGAAACAGAAGATGTGTGTAAAATTGCCGGCGGACATGATACAATTATTTTTGGTCATCCTGTCTGTTTTAGTAACACCCCTAAAATTGTTCATGATTTTATTGTAAACAATGGAAATATTTTTAAAGGCAAAAAAATTTTTATTATAGCGACAATGGGATTATTCAGCGGAGACGGAGCCGGTTGTTCCGCAAGGCTTTTCAG
>JAIRUC010000220.1 GCA_031254615.1 Treponema sp.
CGTATGCATTGCCAGCTACAGATAAAACGGGGTATGTACGGATTACCAGACCGGAAGAACATTATGCACAGCGCGGAATCGGAGTATGGTACAATGCCACCGGAACCGATAGAGCGCCGATGCAAACTCCCTATTATGTGAAACAAGGTACCGGCACCTGGGTTGCAAATGCTACAACCAATCATCAGGGCAACGCGAACTGGGTACAGGTTACCGTACCGGCTGGTTATGTAACCGGCGTAGTCGCCGAACAGCCCTTTACCGCAGGCGTAAAAATTGACACCCAAACTCCGGACGCAACCATCAGTTATGGTTATAATACAACAACAACAATACCCCAGACAGGAACCGGGAATGGCGCTGATCGTTTTGATGGGACTAACAAGCCGGCGATACCTTCTGTAACCATGCCAACTGCCGTCACCACCGACGGTACTGCTACGACTTCGACTGCCGGTTTCACGCTGGGAGATAATACCATGGGAACGGACGGATACCCCGGCTACCTCTTTGGCATCATGGCGGTAGCAGCTAAAGATGCTGACACTTCACCTGCGGCATACGATAAATTAGCCCGTTCGGTTATTATGTTTAATAACATTAATCAGGCTGCTAATTGGAGCGGAGGAGTAACATCGCTTACCTCTCGTGCAACCGCAATGGACAAGAGCCTCCATCTGTGGATCAGGGGCGGGGACGGCCTTTCCGGCGGCAGCCTGACACCCGGTTTCCCCTTGCAATGGAGCGATGCGGCTGTAGGCGGCGCGGGGCTTTTCACCGGCCCCGATACCGGCCTCAAATACTGGATTAGCTGGGAAGTTAATGCGACGGCCTACTACCATTTTATCGCCGGAACCACCAATACCTTAGATAATACTGCAACACCGGCAGGCATAAACAATATGTTAGCTGATGCCGCCAAGGGCCCCCTCGACTGGGGTTGGGCGAAGAACGCCTGGTCATTCCAGCATCACCGGTACCCGCTGCACCCCGGCGGTAGCATGAGGTTTACCCGTGACACCAGCGTAGTAAGCCCGGCAACAGAAAACTTTGAATTCTACAACAGCGGCTTCAGCGGCAGCAGATAAAAAAAGGGGGCTGCCTTTTGGACAGCCCCGTTGTTTTTTAGAATATATACATCCTTAAGCCTAGTATTATGTGCGGAATTGTTGTCTTTATCCCCATCTGGTCGGCATCTACGTCTGTGGGTACAAACCAAAGCTGGCCTTCTGTGAATAAGCTGAATGTTCTGAATTTCTTCTGCTTTGGAATAGTAACTTTCGGGAACTCTATTTGCAGTAACAATGCGCTCATCCATGTGGATGTACCGCTCTGTGTGTAATAAACTGGTTTTCCCGGCGCTGAATACGTTGGATTTTCTTTATTTAAAAAGTTAAACAAAGAGAAATTAGCACCCAGAGAGAACGAAGCGGATAGCCAGTCAAAGTCCGGTCCCAATACTGAGCCAAGAGGGAAAGTGTAAACGCTGGCAAGCAGCTTAATACCAAAAACATCACCACCATAACGCACCGCCTCGTTTGCTCCAAGAGCTTCGTAAAGGTCCTGCGTCATGAAGCCGTACTGCGCCTGAATCTTGACATTATCATCAAAGAAACTAAGACCAAGCCCAATATCCATGTATGTCGCTCCGCCGCCAAACGGAATTACAGGCACGTCATTCCATATTTGTTTTAAGAACGGAGGAATAGTTACTTCAAAATAAAGCCCTTGCAGGAAGCCTGGTATTTCATAAGCCGCCTTGTCACCCTTGCGTAAATGGTAGGTAATGCCGACAAGTTCCACATCGTCAGACGCGGAAGCTGAATACATAATTGACTGATTGTAGACGCCGCCCGCTTCCGGCGAAATAAGCCTGATAACAGGAGGCGTTTTGTCTACCTGAACCAATAAGCGCGTAAGGGCGGTTTCACCATTTTTCATTGTTGCTCTAAGAAGGATATAGTGAATACCTTCGTACATATCACCGGTTTCAAGGCGGAAGCGGTAATCAACGTCTTTCGCTCTTGCATTGCTTGTTTTTATAAAAGACTTTCCGTTATCAAAGCTGATTTCCACAAAAGAGGGAACCTTTTCTTTGATGACGGCTTTTATTTCTTTATCGGTTTCTTTTGCCGCGAGCAATTCTTCGTCTTCCAGACTTAAAGCATAACCATAGCGGCCCGAAAGATACGGCCTGTCATAGGCAAAATCGCCAAATTTGAAACTGTCGATCGTAACCCACGGTCCGAAAGGCGCGTAAATCAGATTTTGCGCGCGCGATTGTACAGTTCCGTATCCGCCAAAGTCGCTGTAAACAATTACTGTGTTATTGCCTTCAACAAGCTGTTCGGCAGTAAGCGGAATGGTGTAGAAACCGGATACCGGATCAACGTCCACGGTGATTGTGTCAGTGCCGTTTATTTTGACTGTTACAGTTCCTGCAGGATCAGTTCCGCCCGCATAACCGTACAGACTAAGATTGTTCTGGACAATTTCGTTATCCAACGGGTAATAAACTTCTACAAGATTCTTGAATGTTTCGCGGGCAAGCGCGAAGTTACGCGAACTGCGCGAAATGTTACCTGCTTTATCCGTAGCTACGATTTCTATGTTATAAAGACCGTCACGCATTCCTGTAAGCTCATAGTCCTGTTTAACGGTATCGGAAGCTCCGCCAAGTTTGCGTGTTCTTACGTTTGCGTTTACACTATTGCCTTCCAGACTGCGGATTTCAACATCAATATTTTCCAGATTCGGATCCAAAACGCGCCCCATAATGGAGAGCCTTCCGATTGAAAGCGAACCGTCCGCGGGGCTGTCAAGGACAATTTCCGGCACCGTATTGTCAATATTGATCATGCTGGCATAAGTCGCTGGTATATCGTAATTGTCAACAACACGGACAAACACTACATGAGGACCGTCTTTTAATATTCTGGAATTAAATCTGTAAGACCAGCTTTCCGTCCCCTGTGCCCTGTTATAAGTATTGCCGTTATCTGCCGAAACAAATACTTCTTTTATTCCGTTTTTGTCAGCGGCAGTTCCCGTTACCTGAATTACATCTCTTAATACGGTGTCAAACAGCGGGAAGGTTACCTGTGCCGTAGGTTCGGCAAGCGATACCCTGAACTTTCGCGTAACAGGCGCGCTCTTTACGCCGTAGATGTCTTCCGCGGTAACAGTTACTGAATGGTCATTGTCCGTAAGGGACGAAAGCGATATCGGGATTGAGAATCCGTACTTTGCGTCAACGCGGGTTTCCGGACCGTTATCAAGCTTCCAGAAAATATGCGAAACTTCGTCATCGTCAAACATTACGCCGGAAGCGATAAAGTCCGTAGTGATTACTTCGTCATCCTGCGGCAGTACAATCTGAACAACAGGGACGCCGTATTCCGGATCGATTACAAATTCCCACTCGCCGATTTCGTTCCTGTTACCTGCCATATCTTCAAAGATAAAGCGCATGCGGCTGTTAAGAGGCATATTTACCGGGTTCATCAGCACTTCAAGGAATACGGGAGCGTATTCTTTGTCCCAGTTTTCGGCATTAAATACTTCCAGTGTTAACGCCTGAACGCCGGCCGCCGAAGGCCTGTTGTAGGTTACGGTTTTAAGCGCGCCCGCTTCTTTTATTTCAAAGCCAAGCCGGATAACGCCGTTAACCCTTGCCTCGGCGATAGGCATAATCAGCCTCGCTTCCGGGGGTATTGTATCCTTGTAAGCGGTAAAATTCGCTGTTGATTCGTTTCCGGCGTCGTTAACCGCTCTAATCAGGACGTTAATGGAGCCGTCCTGAATATCCGTAACATTAATTGTACGCGTAATATCGGAATTTACGTTGACGCCCAGAGCGGAGACTTCGGACGCGCTAAGAAGCGGCTGCCAATTCTCGCCCATATCTACCGAATAAGCGATAGAATTGATTCTGTGTACGCTTGTTACATTGACTTTGAAAGGAATACTTGTCGTTATCCAGTTTTGCGGGGTTTCCTTTATTGTTATAACAGGGCCTGTAAAGTCCGCAATAATATTGAATTGCTGGCTGTTAAACCCGCCAAGAAGCAGTGTAAGGGGGCCAAAACTGCCTTCCCTTAACGCCTTTATCTCCACTCTGCCGTATTCATCGACATCAAGAGAAAGGTTTTCCGCACCTACGCCGTTCAGCCTTAAGGTTGACCTTTCCAGCGGTTCATTCGCAAGACCGAGCAAGACATCATCCCTTGATGAAAGTACAATGCGGCCGGTCGCTTCGCTTATATTCGGGCGTATCCAGTCCAACCACTGACCGTAGCGCGCGTCAGGATTCTGCGGAACCATTGGATCATTCTGCTCTATAAATACATATTCCGGGAAGATAACTTCGCGTCCCGCGCGGTCTGTTATGCGCAATTCAATTTTTGTAAAACCGGAGGGAAGGCCTGGGGGAACATTCACAACAGCGCGGCTTATACCATCCTTTCCGGCGGAAGCTTTAATAATTTCGGCAGGATTGTCGGCAAAAGAAATTGCGGCGTTCGCTATCGGCGATATGCCCTTTATTTCAATTTCCATTGTTTTTTTGACTTTTGGCACAAGAGAGACCCTCATGCCTGTATAAAATTTCTCGATACGTGCGGTACTGCCGGAGCCGGTTGTAATCGTGGCAATTCCCGGCTGTAAAAGCGCGGCAGGTACAGTTACGTTCTTAACCAGCACCTTAGGCCCTATAACGCCTGTAATATCCTTTGCCCAGATTTCCAGCGTATGGACGCCTTCCGGAATTTCAGGAATGATAAACTGGAAGTATCCCGAAGTTTTTACCTCTACCGCCTGATGCTGCCCGATCGAATAGAAAACTGAAGAAACACCGTCATTATCCGCCGCAGTACCTTTAACAACAAGGTCTCCTTTATTGTTGCTAACGGCTCCCATAACAGGTTCGGTAAGTGTAATAGTAGGCATATCGGCATTTTGATCAACTTTGAATTTCTGCTTGTAAACCGTAGTGTTACCCGAAACGTCCACAGCACGGACTTCGATATCGATGCTGCTGGCTTTTAAATCGCGTATATTGACATCCGCCGACCACCAGTGGTTACCGGGCAGAATTTCAATATCACCGCTTTCCTTGCCGGCCTTCCATGAAAGAGAGCTTAACCCGATACGGTGGGAGGCGTAACCTGCAATTGTAAAAACGCCGCATACTGCCGCGCTTGGCTCCGGAAACACAATTTTTACGTCCGGCGGGGTGTTATTAATGAATAACAGATGGGCGGCAATCCCTATGGAACCCTGCCCGTCACGCCCCCTGAACCATATAACTTGCGGACCGTCTTCAAATATTTTTGAATTAATATTGAGTTCCCAATCATAAATACCGGTCCTTTTATCCAGACTTGGCTTTAATGGGAGGTATTTGACGCCGCCGTCCAGCGAATAAGAAAGGGCGTGTATCTCGTTTCCGTCGGCAACAGTGCCTTTAAGGCGTACATTGCCGGAAACAAGCGCTCCTACTTCGTGGCTTGTTACAATGACTTCCGGCTTTTTGCGGTCAAGATGCCAATAAACTGAGTGTGTTTTATGGGATTTTGCGGGAAAATCCTCGGAAATTCCCGAAAGATCGTTTATATCAACAGCCCAGGCCGTAATTGTATACACCCCGTCTGTCCAGATTTCGGGATCGGTCGTATCAAGGTAATATGACCAGTAATCGGCCCCTTCCGCCTGAACATTTACAAGTTCCTCGCCCTTTCCGTCCCTGCCGCGGGTAATTTTCAGCCAGACGCTTTTGACGCCGTCATCGTCCATGGCAATACCAACGATATTAAGGTTACCCTGAACGCGCATATTTAGCATGGGGTTAATAATGGTTGCTCTTGGAAGATCGGACACCGGGTCAATAAAGATATTGTCCGGCCCTACGCGGGCAATATTGCTCGCCTTGTCCGTCGCTTCCATGTAAAAATTCCACTTTCCCGGTTTTTTCTCGGTTGTGTCAATTATATCTGTAAAAGCTGCCGGATCTTCGGCCGTTTTTGACTCATTTGCCTGTCTTCCGCCTGCCCAAAGGACTCCAAAAGAAAGCACAATCAAGAAACAGAAAATTACGGCTTTTTTACCCATTTTATCCCCCATATATTATTAGCTACAACATAAAAGATCATGTGACATTAGGAACAGATTTTTCCTATATTATTAATCATAAGTCAAATTTCATAAATTGCAACTTTTTTTTAACAATTTTTTAAGTTTAGGTAAAAATATGGGGTTTTTTAAGGGAATTTTAAGTAAAACCACCCGAAAAACGCTGGTTTAGGAAGGGAGAGCAGTTAACAGTTAACAGTGAACAGTGAACAGTTAGAAATTAGAAATGAGCAATTAGCAATGTTGTTGTTTTCCAGTTTTACGACTTACTAACACGCTTCGTACTTTCACGCCCATGTACCATATCATGTTAACTGTTCACTGTTAACTGTTCACTGTTAATTGTTCATTGGAAAGGCCGACAAAACAATCATGGCGATTAATGTAATAACGTAGGGAAAAGCGAGAAAGAAATCGGCGGGGAGGGACATCATACCCTGCGCATAGTTGGAGAACGCTTCTGCAAAACTGAAAAGAAATGCGGCGGCAAGTATGCCTATGGGTTTTCGCCCTCCTAGGAAAATTACCGCAAGCGCGATCCAGCCTTTTCCGGAGGGCATCCCCGGAACAAACGCGCCAAGATTTAAACTTAAAAAAGAGCCGCCTATTCCGCAGAAAAAACCGGATATCAGTATCGCTATTGTCTGGTACACCTGCGGCCGCAGTCCAAGAGAAGCCAGCGCTTCGCTGTTTTTTTCACAGGCGCGAAGACGGTAGCCAAAGGGCGTTTTGTAAATTACAAGCCAGACGGCTGCAATCATAAATATTCCCATAATGATATACCATTTCTGCAGGCCCGCAATGCTTTGAGACACTACTACTCCCTTTGTACGGAATATTTTATCCGAAATAACAATGCAGATACCGCTTGAAAAAAGATTTACCGCAAGGGCGGAAATAAAAAGATTAGCGCGTAACTTGAATATGGCAAATGAGTGAAGAGCCGAAAGAGAGAGAGCCGCTATTACTGCCGCCAGTATTGCCGCGGCAACACTGCCGGTACTGTAATACACCGCAAGAGACGAAAAAGCCCCTGCAAGAAGCAGGCCTTCAAGGGCTATGTTGAGAGTTCCGGCAAGTACCGGAAAAAGTCCTCCGGCGGCGGCAAATAACAGGGGAATCATTATTGTAATGCTGCTTCGGAACATTAATTTTTCCTCCGCTGAGAAAAAATATTACGAATCAACAACCCCGCCCTAAAGGGACGGGGTATGTTGTTCTGTAAGGTATGGATTGTATGTGGTTTAATACCTGGGGTATTAAACCACTTGCGAATAACGACACTTGTAGAAATAAAGAAAATTACCGCCTGCACGATTGAAGCGACTTCAAAGGTAAGGCCTGTATTCTGCATGGCAATTCTTGCGCCCGCTCCAATCCATGCGAAGAAAAGCGCGGCAGGGATGACGGCGGCAGGGTAAAAACCGGAAATTAAAGCAACCGCAAGGCCGTTCCAGCCAAGCCCTGCGGAAAATTCTTTTATTACCGCGTGATAAGTTCCCATTACCGCCATACTTCCCGCAAGGCCGTAAAAGCTTCCGCTTATCGCCATGGAAATTACCGTAGTTAATTTTGTGTTAATCCCGCCGTAACGCGCAAATAATTCGTTGCTTCCTGTCATCCGTATTTCGTATCCGGGTTTTGTTCTTGACAAAAAAAACTGAACCGCTATTACCGCCGCGGCGGCGATAAAAATACCGGCGCTTAAACCGGATGGTTTTAAAACCAGCGGCAGACGCAAATTTTCCGCTATTTTCCGCGTCGATTGAAGTGAAGTCTGCGGATCAAGAAAGGGGCCGCATACAAGATAATTAACAACGGGAATAACCGCGCATGACAGCAAAAACGACGTAATTAGTTCGCTTGTATTCCACATTGCCTTGCAAAAACCGCTGAATGCCGCCAATAGCCCTGAGCAGAGAAACCCAAAAGTAACGGCTAAAACACCTGCGATTACGCCAAACTGCCCAATACCGTATTTTGAAAGGAAAAGAGAGGCGGCAATCGTGCAAAAAGCGCCAAAGTATATCTGCCCTTCCCCGCCAAGGTTTAAATTTCCGGCTTTCATCGCGACAGTTACACCTAACGCTCCTATTATCAAAGGAATCGCGGCATTCAGCATATTACCAAAACTGAAAATGTTTCTGAAAGGGCCAAGAAAGAAAAAATAAAGAGTCCTTCCCGGAGTGTCGCTTAAAATAAAAACAAGCAGTACCAATACCAACAGCGAAATAACAGAAACAACAACGCCCGCAAAAACAGGCAGTGAACGTAAAAATTCCGCATTAGAGCCTGAAAATTGCGTTTGCGGCGGCCCGCCTGCCAGTTTTGAGCGTTCCTTCATTCTTTTATCCCAATCCCCTGCATGGAATTGCCAACCGCTTCCTTAACTGACGCGCCTGTATTTTCAAAAACGCCGGCGATTTTTCCCCTGTACATCACAATTATACGATCTGCCAGATGAAGTATTTCATCAAGGTTTGTCGAAATCAAAATCACCGCCGCTCCCCTGCCCTTTAGCGCCTCTATTTCTTTCATTATAAAATTACTTGAGGCAATATCCAGTCCCCATGAAGGCTCGGAAAAAACGATATAATCCTTTAACTTGTTTATCTCACGCGCCAGAATTAATTTTTGCAGATTACCACCGGAAAGAAAAGACGCCTTTTCATTTACCTTTGCGCCTTCGATATAATAAGATTCGGCAAGCCTGTTTGAAAATTCTCTGACAGCGTTCTTATTAATTATCATCCCTTTTGAAAATTCATCATGGCGGTTAA
>JAIRUC010000042.1 GCA_031254615.1 Treponema sp.
ATACGATTATTATGGTTGGGAAGTACATTATAAAGAAGACAAGGTATGGACAGCCATGAACGGGTTTGCTATTACTCCCGAAGTAGGCTGGAAGTTTGACGTTGGCGAAAAAGGCAAATTCTTTGTATCACCCGGCTTAAAGATTCCCATCACCATCGGGCGCTATACTTATGGTTATTGGTGGGATGAACAGAAGAAATGGGGCGTAATGTTCGGTGTTGTCGCGTACTGCGGCCTGGGCTACGCTTTTTAACGGATTTTACTCTATCTGTTAAACAATGGGCTTTTGAGGGAACCAAAAAGGTTCTTTCAAAAGCCCGTTGTTTTTCGGTGTCAGGCACTTTTTTTTTCGTCAGGATACTGCTGATCCGCGAATTGCTATGCTTTTTTCGCGTTGTCCATTTTGACATATTTTCTTATATGGTTTACGATGAATAATAGATGCATTGATTTCAATGCAAATCTGACAAGGAGCATTTTTATGGAACTAGCAAAAATCACCCTCCGGGGGCAGATAACCATTCCGGTTGAAATTAGAAAGAAGTTAGGCGTTAAAGACGGCGATAAAGTTATTTTTCTCGAGGAAAACGGGCGTATTATCATGGAAAATTCGGTTAGAATCGCCTTGAAAGATGTGCAAGACGCATTTCAGGGCGAAGCAGAACGCATCGGCTTAAAAGACGAACGGGATGTGGTTACAATGGTAAAAAAAATACGAAATGAAAAGCGGGCAGCTAATGCGGGTCATGCTTGATACAAATGTACTTGTTTCGGCGCCAGAGATTATCACTCCATCCGAATTTCTTGAAAAATATTAATTCGGAATTAATTATGTCAATAAAATTTATGCGCAGATCATCATATTTCTGTAATATAAGCATTGAGATAAAATTCTAATGATGATCTTGATAGATTTCTATAATGAAGGTCATATAAAAACTCATTAAAAGTTAACTTATCTTCATGAATTTTCAATCTTAAATTGAACAATTGCAGTGCTGCTTGTACAAGCAGATATGATATATACTCATTATGAAATTTGCCTGCAAATCCCAATGCCTTTATAGATTGCCGAGTTGGTTCAATGGAAAATGGCTTTATTACGGAAAGCCAGTATAATAAGACTGCAACTTGTCTATGAATATAAGGCGAGGTTGAATCAATTTTTAACCCATAATCATTAAACTTCAAAAGATTATTTTTTGAGGTTGTTGTTAACTGTTTATTATTATTAATCCTTGCCTGAAGACGTTTTCCACCATAAATATCTCTCGAATATTTGTACAACGCTTGATCAAGTAAAACCACATTACAATCCGGCTCATGTAATTGAATTCCCTTTTGGGTGATGATATTTGCATATATCTGATTTAAAATGCCAAGCATAGCATCAATAGCGTCATTTTTATTTCTAAGCTCAAAATCATCGGTTGCAGGATTAAAAATATAAGAACCATCCGGGTTTTGTTTATACCAGTAATCAAATAAAATATGATTGGAAAAATTAAGGCTCAAGGTCTTCCCCCAAAGTATTACTCATATCAGCAGTAACAGCCATTGTGATTTCTTCATCTGATTTTTCATTCCTTGGGATTCTACTTGAGTTAGAATTAGGATTTTCTTTTGCCAAATAGATAGACTCTCTTGGGAAAACAGTCTCATCCATCAAATCAATTTTTCTGTTGTACATTTTTTTCACCCTTCCCTAAAATTTTAACCTTTTTTAATTATTATGTCAATAAAATTTATGCGCAGATTTAAACAAAAAACGCTATATGTTAATTTCTAACAAGCGGGTTTTCAGTTTCATTTCCCGACATTATCCGGCCGCTGTTTATCAATACTACAAAGGCGCCGATGTTATGTAAAAATGCGCCCCCGATTGGCGTTACGATTCCGGCTCCTGCCAGAAATATCATAACAATGCTTATGGAAAAAGCCAAAACAATATTTTGATAAATAATGTCTTTTGTTTTTTGCGCCAGCTTGATTACATACGGAATGTTGGAAAGGTTGTTGTTCATTAAAGCAATGTCCGCGCTCTGAATTGCCGTGTCCGAACCCATAGCCCCCATCGCTATCCCCACATGCGCCTGTGACAGGGCAAGCGCGTCGTTGATACCGTCCCCGATTACCGTAACTTTATGGCTTTTCATCATTTTTTCGACGTGTTCAAGTTTTTGTTCCGGCAATAATTCGCACCACATTTCGTCAATTCCAACCGCGTCCTGTATTTTTTTCGCCGATTGAAAATGATCCCCGGTTAGCAGGCATGTTTTTGACACGCCGAGTTTTTTCAGCTGGCTTACCGTCTGCGCGGCATCATCACGGGGCGTATCTTTGAATACAATGCACCCGAAGATTTTGCCGTTTTTAACAACCCAGTCGCAGGTGCCTTCATCCTCGTATTTGCCGGAAACATTAAAGCCCAGTGAGCGTATCCAGTTGTAACTGCCAAGATAAATTACATCGTCTCCTTTTTTGCCTTCAAGCCCCTTTCCGATATGTTCCTTAATTTCATAATCTCTCTCAATGTCTTTTTTTTCGCATAACGAAACAATCGACTTTGATATTGGATGCAGTGAGGCGTGCGCGACGCAGGAAGCCGTCATAACAAGTTCGTTAAAGTCACAAGCGTTATCCAGATGAAAACTGCAAGCCTCCAGAATCCCGTTTGTTATTGTTCCTGTTTTGTCAAAAATAAGGTAATCCGTTTCGGAAAGATGCTCGACAAACGACGAATTTTTTATAAGGATTCCCTTTTTTGTCGCCGCCGCCAGTACTGCGATCATTGGCGCGGAATTTATAAGCAGGTGTCCGCACGGGCAGCTTGCGACAAGGATAGCGATTGCCCTTGTAATATTCTGCGTAAACAGCCACACCAACAGCGCGGTAACAAGCGTCAGCGGAATATAATAGAAAACAAACTTGTCAACAATTTTGGTGTCGGGAATCTGGATGTGCTCGGAATCTTCAAGCAGTTTCACTATTTTTTGAAAAGAGGTATCCGCGTATTCCTTTGTAACCCTAACTTTTATATTGCCGTCAATATTTATTGTTCCCGCAAATACCGGATCGTCCACCTCAACTATTTTCGGTATGGATTCGCCGGTTAGCGATTTTTGGTCGATACTCGACGTGCCGAAAATAACTTCGCCGTCGACAGGCAGCGACATACCCGGTTTTATTATAATTATATCGCCGGTTTTTAACTCCTTTGCGTCAACTTCAATTTCCTTTCCGTCTTTCAGCGCTATTGCGTTTTGCGCCTGCATTGTTTTTAAACCTTCAATCGCATCACGCCCGCCCATAATGCTTTTTTCTTCAAGAAAATGGACAAAAGTCAGGATAACGGGAATAAGGATTGCAAGTAAAAACTCACCGCTTAACGTGGAAATAATCATCGCTATCGAAACAAGTATTTCCATAGCGTATTTCATATTTTTAGAGATAAGCCCCCGCACCGCGGTAACAAGCATTGGAATTCCGATTATGGAAATACCCGCCAGATAAATAATTACGCGAATTATATCCTGCGCCGGAAAAATTCTTCCGTATATAAGACCTGCAACAAGACAAACCAGCGCGCCGGAAAGGGACAAGATGCTGCTTTGGAATTTTAATTTGTCTTTTTCAGAAATATGATCACCGGCGGCAATGTCAGCTATATTTTTCATTACATCCCCCTTACGGCAGAAAAAAAGTCGGCGTTTGGGCGCCTGCCGGAACAACAATTGATTTGCCCGCTTTTTTCAAAACCGCGCCCACCCGCTGCCTGAACGTTCCGTTCATGATAATCTGCGGGTTTCTTCTATATTGATCGTACAGCCCGTCAAACTCCGCCATTTCGCTGCGGGCTTTTGCCAGTTTGGCAGACTGATCGGAAACAGCGGTTTTTTTGATCGTGTTTGCCGCCGCCTGCGCGCCAAGAATACGCGTCATGGCATAGTCCTGCGCCCGCTGTGTACTGGTTACCTTAAAAATAGCCGCGTTTCTTACTTCTTCAAAATGCCGGACCGTATCGGCGGGCACCGTAATTTCGGTTAGTTCCACGCCGGAAATAATGATGCCAAGCCTTAACCTGTCGATTATTTTCTGCGAATTGCGCATAACATCGCCTGACAACTGCGCCCTGCCGCTTGTAAGTACGGAATCTACCCAGGAATGGGAGGCTATACCGGTTAATTCCCCGCTGATTATGCCGTCGATCATTTTGCCGGCGTCATTGCAGAATAGCGTGTAACGCACCGCATCATTTATTTGATATTTTATTTTTGCCATTATCAGAACAATATTTTTGTCGCCGGTTAACACATAGCCGTTTTCATTGATATTGGCAGAGACAACGTTTCCTTCCGGATTATAATGCGTGGTAATTTCCCTTTCCTGTACGGTATACACCGGAATTTTTATTACATTGTCTATAAAAAACGGAAGGGCGAAATGCAGGCCGGGCTTTTTAATCTGCCGTTCCGGCGAGTCGCCGAGTAATTTGCCGAAACGAAGCACAACAGCGGTCTGATTGCTTTCGACGCGGTACAGACCCGAAAGAACGATAAGGATCGCGGCAAAACAGACAGTCAATTTAAAATATTTGATAATGTATTCCATTATCTGAGTAAAAATACTAAAAAGCCTGTTTTTCATCTGCCGCCGCCTTAATATTTTCCCGTGATTATGTCAAACGGAGATTCATTTGCGCGCATAATTACCGTTGTGTCCTGATTTACGGAATTCTCAAGCGCAATCAGTTTCTTTAAAAAGACAAATAAATTTGAGTTTCTGTCGTAGGCATCCCCGTAGATTTTTGCGATCATTCTTTCTGTTTCGGCGTCAATCTCGGAGGCCTCAAGTTTGCCTTGCGCGAAAATTTCGGCGGCTCTCGCATCCGCTTCCGCCCTGATTATGGCGGAGTCCCTTTCCGCTTCCGCAACATACTGTGAAACATACTTTTGCCTGTCCGCTATCATCTGGTTAAAAACGCTTCCGATGTTGGCGGAAGGAAGCGCAAGCCGTTTAATTTTTAATTCCTGAATTTCGATGCCGTAATTGGCAAGCGCGGATTGGGCTGTCATTTCTTCGATAACCTGGCATATTTCATCTATTTTTATTTCTTCAAGATTGGTTGATACCAGCGAAGAAAGAGGGTAGTTTCCAAGAACGCTGTTTTTCGCCGTTGCCGCAAGGTCGTTAAGATGCCTTTGCGCGGCATCGTAATTTCCTATGCTTGTGTGGAATTTTTGGATATCGCCAATCCGCCACACAATATAGGTTTGAAGAATTATATTGATTTTATCGTTGGTAAGAGTTTCGTTATAGCCCGAATCCATATATTGATTTCTGGTATCGTAAGTGATCACCTTGTCAACCGGCCATGGAAGCTTTAAATGCAGACCCGCTTCCGTGTATACGCCGGCAATTTTTCCGAACCGCGAGACAATCGCGCTGAAACCTTCTTTTACGGTAAAGGTGAATCCTGCCGCCACAACTAAAATCAAAAAAATTAAAACAAATAACAGCTTGTAGATTTTACTCATCAGTCTTCTCCTATAAAAACATCCGGCCGTTCAACGGTGCTTACCCTTCCAATAACAAATTTCGATATGCTGTCCTGCAGGCTTGGTGAAAACACATACACTTTATGACCGTTAATAATTTTTTCGTACACGTCAAGATATTTGGTTAATTCAAAAGAAGCGGGGGAGGCTCTGTACGCAAGGGCTGCCGCGGAAAAAACAGCCGCTTCTTTTTGCGCGTCGCTTACCCTGCTGAACCGCATGGCTCTGGATGATTCAATGGCAACTTTGTTTTGCCTTTCCGCGTCTTTAATTCTTTTTTCCGCATATATGTGCGCGTTAACAATTGCCGTATTTTTATCGACTGAAGCGCTCACAACTTTTTGATAGACATCCGCAACATCAATCGGAGGATGTATGTTTTCGACAATAACCTGCACAACGGAAAACCCCAGTCCTTCCGATTTACAAAATTCGGAAAGCTCGTTCAGTACGGACACAGAAAGAGAATTTCTGTCTACGTTTAAAAATGAATCAAGCGTAGTGTTGATTGTCCGGCTCATAAGCGCATTGTAAGCGGCGGCGGACAGTACAAGTTCCGGATTGGTGCAATTTTTTACATAGGAATATAAATCGGAAATGACATACATAATTTTTAAATTGACCGCAGTCATTTCGTTGCCGTTGCCAAGCAGCAGCATATGTTCGCCGCCGTCGTGCATCTTCGTCCACAAAAAATCCGCGCTCCCCGACGATTCATACCCGATTTGCATGGAAGCGGCGCGGTGGACATCGTAAATATCCGCCTTATCAACAGGCCACGGAAATTTAAAATGAAGCCCCGCGTTTTTTATGGAAGAATGTTCAAGTTTTCCAAAGTGGAAAACCGCCGCCTGCTGATGCGGCTGCACGATATAAACTGTTGTTGACAAAAATAAAATAAAAAGCAGGGCAAGCGCAAGACCCGGCAAAATTGTAAAAGTATACCGTATAGTGTACAGCGATTTTAAAGAAATTTTCCACTTTGCAGACTGCGAATCCGCATCTTCCTGCGCACGCGCAAATTCCGGAAACAGCGTGTAATCAAAACTTAAAATGTTTCCTTTTAACATAGAAAGCAAAATATTAACCGCAAGAGCGGCGACCAAATAAACCGAGACCGCGTAATATGTCCACTGTAAAATAATCAGGATATTTATTTTCAGCACTGCCGCCGCCGCGATAACCGCCGCATAGACAAATGAAACATAAGAAAAAAGGGTAAGTATATCCCGGGAAATTTTATCAGTAGGACACGAATCGTCGTCATTTCTCATTTTCAGGTAGAGGGCGGCGGCGCACGGAAACACAAGCAGCAACACCGCGTCAACGATACTGTAGTGGTATTGTTCAACATAAGACAATGGCAGAACCCTGAAAATTCTGATAATGCGCCAAAACGCTATCCCTAAAAATGAAATGATATATAAAGCCGCATATAGACGGCTTTTAGGATTTACATTTTCCTGACTCTGTTCCGAATGGATTTCCTTTTTTATTTCGATTAAATCGCCTTGTTGTACGCTGTTTTTCTCTGTTTTTTCGGCACTTGGCAGATTTTCATTTTCTTCTATACTTGATTCACGCCCGTTAAAAAATCTTTTAAAAAACTCACTGAGCTTAACAAAACGTTTTTGTTTGAGGGAATTGTCTTTTGGCCCCCCATTTTTAACTTTTTCCCAAAATTCCGCCCTGTTTATTTCGTAGAATACCGCCGTCAACACAAGAAAAAGCCACATAGTAAAAGTAAGGCTGCCAAGGCTGGATACGATGGCGCATTTGTTCCGGTAAGCTAAAATATTGATAAAAACACAGGCAATTATTCCCAGTATAATTGGAAACATTCTGGTATTTTGAATAGGCGCTTCTTTGTTTTTATCTTCCTGCATATATAACATTTTAACAAATTTTATAATAATTTATTCAATTATTATAGTCAAGCCGGTCTTTTCCCTTACATATTTTTGTCTTTTGACAAGAAAAATATATTAACAGGGTGTTAGAAAGGTATTAGAAAAATGTTTAGGTTTGGTTAAATCTTTTTAGAGGTGCGAAAGGCGGGGTCAGTTATTTTGCGCTGAGCTTTAATATTATACTTTTCTTATTCCTAAAATGAACAGGATATTATTTTCTATTTCTTCAATTATTGTTCTATCAATTTTTGTAATTTTTTCGATAAGTCTTTGCCGGTCTATTACTTCAATCTGAGATATTGTTATTACAGAATCCCTTTTCAATTTTGAATCATGTTTAGTAATAATTATATTTCCAGGTGCTTCTGCCAATATTAGATTTGTAGTTAATGGGATTACTATTGTGGTATTTATTTTACTATTATTAAAAAAGTCATTTTGTATTATTATAACAGGGCGTTTATACCCTGGTTCACTGCCAAATGGTATACCAAAATCAGCCCACCATAATTCACCACGTGTCATTTTTTGTCAAATTCCTTAATGATTCAAGTCCCACATCTAAATCCCTTGTGAATTCGTCCTGATTTATTTTTCCGTAAACTTCATTCAATTTTTTTGTTATCATTTCTCCATTGTGCCTAACAATATAATCCTCCAAAGCTATTACAAATAATCGACTCCGTGGAATTCCCAGATATTTAGCGGTTTTTTCTGCTTTTTTATATAAAGTATCTGAAAGAGATATAGCTGTTTTCATATATATCGATATACGATATATTTTTGTATTTGTCAAGCAAGACACAAAAGCGGTGTCAGAGGCGCTGTCATCTCTACGCTTTGTTTGAAATGACAAACTTCTCATCAAGTGTCATGGTTTGCGGCATATGTTTCTCCAACAGGTAAAAAAATTCCCTCTTCACCATTAACTTAACTGTACATTGTTAAGTCCCTTGACCCGTTAAAATTTGTACAAAAAATAACGGATGATTCATCAGTCCGTCAAAATTTGTCAAAAAAATAACGGGAAGAGAAAACCAAAACACCGCATATTTAAAAATATTCATTTATACCACATAGGGGGAAAAATAATGAAAAGATTAAAACCATTGACATTGACATTTGTATTTGTGTTAACGATCTTTTTTGGCGTAATCGCGCAAAATTGCGATGATAAGGAAAAGGAAGGTCCGGAAGGACCGGATGGACCGGATGTTCCGGGGGATAAATATACCATTACCGTCACCGGAGGTACTTCAAGTAAAACACAGGCAGTTTTCCGTGATGTGATCACGCTTACTGCGGGGACACAGGAGGGCAAGGAATTTTCCGATTGGACGATTACTCCGTCCAACGTTACTATGCTTTCCGGTAATTCGTTTATAATGCCGCAATCCAATGTAACTGTTACGGGAAACTTTTCGGAATATGATCCTACCGCCAAACGTCCGTATTTTATTACAAATAACTACGGAGAGAATTCGGCTTCTGAATTACTGGTGCAATGGCAAAATGCCTCCACTGTAACTACACAGACATTGCAGATTGTAAAAGCGACGGGCAGCTTTACTACCCCGGATGTGGAAAAAACAGCGACCGGCAAATTGTTTTCACACGCAAACGAATCGCCGCTTTATATCGGGACTTTTGAAGCCAGAAATGTTTTTAAAGCGGAGGCAGCCGGTCTTGCTCCGAATACCCTTTATAAATACCGCATGGGAACAGAGGGAGCGTGGTCAAAACCGTTTTATCATCAAACATCACGCGGGTCTGCCGCCAACTTTAGTTTTACCGTAGTAGCCGATCCGCAAGCCGCTGTACATACAAACATGGAAAGAACATTAAAAGCGGCGAATACTTACGATCCCGATAACAGATTCTTTCTTATGTTAGGCGACATTGTAAATGAGATTGGGAAGCGTCCGGATGAAATTGTAAGTTACACGAACACGGCGAATGAATTTAATATCGAGAGGCCTATTATTGCGACGCAGGGTAACCATGACACCTATCGCACTACGCCGGGTACCGATAATCAATATGTTTTTGGTGAGGCTACGGTATTTAACGCTTTCGTTACCTTCCCCGATAACGGCTGGGACACGGATGCAAATAAGGCAAACAGGAGCCAGTCGTATTATTTCTACTACAATAAAGTGCTTGTTGTTGTGCTTAACACCATGTCTACACAAAGTGCCACAGGCACGGCTACACCTGTTCATACAGCTCAGGCAACCTGGCTAAAAAACCTCCTGGAAGCCGACAAAGCAGGGAATTTAAGCAATTACAGAATTGTAGTTACCCATGTTAGTCCTTTTGGAGGCCGTACCAGTGAACGCTGGCTGCAGCCGGAAGTGCGCGCGGCATACGGTAAGATATTTACCGATTACAAAGTTGATATTGTCTTTGGCGGACACGACCATGTGTACGGCCGCTCGAATCCCATTACGATCGGGACCAGTACCGGACTTTCTTCGCTTAACTTCGCCGGTACCGCCGGCGGAACAGTTTATTCAATCGCCGGCGCGACCGGACCTAAATTTTACACACTTGATCCTGATGCTAACAGGGACGCGTATTTCCCGTACCGGCTGCAACTTCCGGATAACAACTCCGAAGGCTTTTATGTGAATGTTAAAGTAACTTCCGGAAAACTTACCGTTACAGCTATACGCGCTGATACCGGAGCGGTAGTGGATCAGTATGACGTGCAAATTAAAAATTAAAAACCGTCTGACCATTAAAACTCTATGTTTTAGTGGTCAGATTAGTGTCCGGCATTATCCGGGTTTTAAGAGGAGAGAGGAGAAATGAAAAAACTTAAAACATTGGCGGTTTTACTTGTGTTAACAATTTTCTTTGTTGTATTTATAGGAAATTGCGACGATTCAGACACAAAGACGGAGCCGAAAGAGCCGCCTTCGGGTTCGGAATTTAGTATTTCTGTCACCGGGGGTACTGCGAATAAAGAAAAGGCGGTTTTCCGTGATGTTGTTACGCTTACTCCGGGAACGGAAACCGGCAAGGTATTTATCGACTGGACGATTAATCCGCCCACCGTTGCTATGCTTTCCGGCAATTCGTTTACGATGCCGCAATCTAATGTTACCGTTACGGCCAACTTTGAGGACATGACCGTTTATCAGCAGCCGCCGCGCTATGTTACCAATAACTTTGGAGAGGATTCATCTAAAGAACTTTTGGTGCAATGGCATAATGACGACGAAGTACTTTCGCAGTCCTTGCGGATTGTGAGGGCGGCAGACAGCTTTGCCAACGCGCAAAACATAACGGCAGAGTACAGAAATTTTGTAACATCAGGCACAATCGGGGATTATACGAGCAGAAATATTTTTAATGCAGATGCAAAAAATCTTAGCCCGAATACCCTTTATAAGTACCGCGTAGGATCAGCTAATACAGGATGGTCGCAGGTATTTTATCATCAGACTTCACGCGATGCCCCCGTCAATTTTAGTTTTACCGTAGTGGCCGACTCACAGGACGCTTCTACCGACCAAACCCACATGAAGGTAACATTACGCACGGCGAATGAGTATGATGCCGACAACAGATTCTTCTTGCACTGCGGCGACGTTGTTGAACAAATCGGGGCCGATCCGACACAGGTTGTAAGTTACACTAACGCGGCAAATGATTTTAATGTTCAGAGGCCGGTTATTACGACTCAGGGCAACCATGATACTTACGACAGAAACGGCGGCAATAATTATACGGACAGAAAAAGTGAAGCTACGATATTTAACGGTTTTATGACATTCCCCGATAACGGCTGGGAAACACGGGGGATAGACAAAAGCCAGTCGTATTATTTCTACTACAACAACGTACTTTTTATCATGCTCAACACTTTGATTGAGTATGACAAGTTTGAAACTCAGGCGAATTGGCTGCGGGATGTTCTGGAAGCCGACCGCGCCGGCAACAAAAGCCGTTATACGATTGTAGCCACGCATAAGGGTCCTTTTGGGAACCATTATTATGAGGACGGCGATATAAGAATGGTACGCAGAACATTCGGGAAGGTTTTTTCCGATTACAATGTGGATATTGTCTTTAGCGGACATGACCATACCTACTGCCGCACCAATCCCATAAAGATCACCGGAACAACCGAGGAAACCGCCGCTCTTTCCGCAATTAATTTTAACACTACCCCCAACGGAACGATTTATTCGATTCCCGGCGCGACAGGAAAAAAACTGTACGGCGAATTGGCAGGCGTTGTTAATCCCCAGTGGGATACGGTTTATATCAGAAGAACGCGGACAGAAGCCGATGTAACAGGCGGCGTGTTTGTAAATATCAAAGTAACCCCGGAAAAACTTATCGTTACGGCTCTGCGTACAAATGGGAATAGAGATAAATACCTGCCGGATGAGTATGAGGTGTTTAAAAAGTGATAAACGCCTGACTATTTAAACGTAGTTTAAATAGTCAGGTTTATTGATAAATAAAAAATTTTTTGGAGGAAAAAATGAAAAAATTAGCTGCAAAAGTCAGCTTTGTACTGTTAAGCGCAATGCTGATATTCTCATTTGCCGCTTGTTCAGATGATGATCCCGCGCCAACCACCGGCGGTGCAGCCAGTCTGAATTCGCTAAAGGCGGCAGCGGATGGCGGAAATTATAACGCAGTACTTGGGTCTGCTATTTCCACTAAGGTCTGGAGTGACTGTTTCGACAAGGGCGACATACCCAGTAGTAACGTAGGCAGGCTTAATTTCGGCGGCTTACTGTCGAATGAGGTTATTTTTACCGCAACCGCAAGTTCGGGTGCAACAGTAACTTATGCCGTTGTTGACGGCTATGATTTACCGTTAAGCACCGATTTCAAACCAATAACTGATCCTACACGGCCGCTGAAAACCAATGATACGGTGTATTTTAAAGTTGTATCCGGAAGCGCAACCAATTATTACTGTATTGAAATAGAGAATATGGGTGAGACTCAAAGTAACAGCGTCCGTATTCTGGCGTTAAAGATAGGTTCTGTAGCCGAAGGAATTAACCCGGATATAAACGACGGCAGTGCGGCTATCGGCACTTTAGTCCCGATATCCTACGTTATGCCAAGTGTAAATATAAACGGCGATGTTACGCTGGAGTTGACTATGAACAACGCCGGCCAGACAATTAGCTGGGCAAAAAAAGCTGCGGCAGACGCTGCTCCGGCGGATGCGGACTTTACCGCATTTGGCAGCCCTACAGACGGTGTTCTTTCGGTTCAGGTCAGCAACAACGGTCTGAAAAACGGGGACAAAGTTTACGTCAAAGTAATCGCCACCGACGGTGCATCGACACGGTATTACGGATTTGTCATTAACACAGGTAATATCGCGGAGCTTGCCAGCCTTCATATTGAAGGTGAAGAAGCAGTCGATTTAGGTACACCCGGAGCAACATGGAACGATACCGCTCTTGTAGCTGTTCCGTTCGATTATCAGGTTGATCCGGCACCTGCTGAATTTACCATTACCGCAGTCGCTTTAGACAACGGCACGGTGGACTACGGCGTAGTAACGTCCGGCGCTCCCACATTCGCTCCGTTAATAACGAAGGTTCCGCTTGTCGGCGGATCGATCCTCTATCTTAAAGTTACATCAGCAAGCGGGAACAGCAGCGTCGTGTACAGATTAAATATACTCATGAAGAATAACGCGACCGTATACTACGGCCAGCCGACGATTCACCTTGGCACAGGCGGCGCCGCGCCCGAGCTTGACTCACTGTGGGCCGGAGATGACTGGAATTTCTCCATAAACAGAGTCAACAGGCCTGAGATGACACCTGTATTCAAATTCTTAAACACCGTTGACGGCACTTATGATCAGAACGGCTATGGCCATACCGTAGGTAAAGCAAAAGCCTTCTGGGACGACTACGGAATGTATGTCTATGCACAAATGGATTTCCACGATTATTATGCAAACGCAGCCGCCAAAACAGCCGGAACAATATCTGAAAGAAAAACTACTTTATCACCGGTAGGCGCTTCTGCTATTGACAACTCCAGCGCACATGAATATGACAGCCTGGAAATCTTTACTAATGAGCGCAGACAGCAATACAAAGAAGGCAGCTACGGAATACAGTACCGCATTGCCCCTTCTCCCGCTAATAGTCTGGTAACAAACAGCCGTGTATCGGGGACTGTGCCAAGCGGAGCCGACCGCGCCCTTAATATCTTCTATGACAGCGAAAAATACTACTCATGGGTAATAAAGGACGGAACAGGAAAAGAGGTTGGCTATTCGGTCATCGCCTATATCCCGTGGATGTTCAAGAATGATTCAAACGCCAATCAGGTGTTCGGGACTGGCGGGCTGGTTACTGCCTCTGCAACCGACGGACCTACAATCGGCGTAGAATTCCAGCTTAACACAAGTACTAGTGCCCCGGGCCGCGACGCCATTCTTACATGGAACGGAGTTAACGGTAAGGCGTACAGTGACGGTGTTAAAAACTACGGCAATGTAAAACTGGTTGGTGGTTCAAACTTTGCCAGCCGCGGAACCAAAGACCCGGCTAAGTCAACGGTTCAGTTTGTTCCGGGAAACGGCACAGCCATTGAACCTAAGATGGTAAACTTCCTGATGCCGCTGGGCGCCGACTTCCCGGCAGATCCTGTTAGATCCGGTTTCTTATTTAACGGCTGGTGGGACGAAGATGCCAGTCCGAAAGTGAGATATGACGCCAATACTGTTATTACCGCCAGCGTTAAACTGACGGCGGCGTGGATTAATGAGGCTGACATAAGGTTCCGTCTGGATAACTGGATTACAGCTAACGGCAGCACATTTGATTCGGAAGCCAACTCGGTAAAAGCAGGCGCAGGCAACACAACTCCTACCCAGCCCTTCTACATGAACGGCACTGTTCCTACGAGTAACTTTGCTTATGCAGATAACGGCGACTTGCTGGTTATGATTGGCAGTTCCGGACAGGGTCTGCGTATTTCGACCGTTGCCCCCGGAGTCGACCCCGAAACCGGCAATCCTACAGGCGGACTGGGTTTGGACTTTACAGCCAAACACTACGAGATATTCATTGGAGGTTCTATTGATAGAGACGGTAATTCCGCCAGTACACCGGAATTGAGAATTCAACTTTATGCATCCGGTGAAACTACTATATTCACCCAAAACGTAACACACGTGGTGGGGGATACGTTCAGCTTTGGCGGTGAAATAAAAGTACCTGAAACTGTTACTCCTGCGGAAATCGTGGCGGTTCGTTTCACATCAGGTTCGGGCGGAGCGAACATGGTTTTCCGCCTTACGAATCTTATGATTATTGAGAAGAACTAGGTAAGAGGAGACTGAGCACCAGTGATCATCCTGATCACCGGTGCTCAGATTATTTTTGATTCTTAATTTTTAAGAATATATAGTGCGCCGTTGGCGCAGTAAAGAAAATTTAAGGAGAGTATTATGAAAAGAAAACTTGTAACAGCAATTATCGGTATTTTTGCTGTACTAGCGTTTGTATGTTCCTTTACAGCCTGCGGCAGTGACGATGATGATTCACAAAAGAAACCGCCCGCCAAGACTGTAACAAGCATAGCGGTAACCACACAGCCAACCAAAACCGTGTACGATATAGGCGAAGCCCTTGACACGACCGGCATGGTTGTAACGGCAACTTACAGCGACAAAACAACAGCGGTCGTTACCGGCTGGACTACCAGTGGGTTTAGTTCTTCTACAGAGGGAACCAAAACCATTACTGTTAGTTACAGTGGCAAAACCACAACATTCACCGTAACTGTAAGCGACTTAAGCGTACCACCGCTATTCGACGTGGCCGACTGGATTGCGGCGCATCCTGATTATAACGCAAAGGAATCTTCTATACCTTCCGGAAGCGGTTATCCTGCCCTAGCATCTTCACCCTTCAAAATGAATGGATCTGTCTCGCTTGGCGGATCATACCCGAATGGGGAAAACTGGGCTTACGGAGATGACGGCAACTTAATGCTTATGATAGGCGGAGACGGACAGGGTTTGCATATCATGATTAACGGCATCAGTAATGAGGACAACGAATGGTACAATTTGGATATGAACGTGCTGACAAATCTCTATACTTTATCCATGGATTTGGAAGTGGTAGATTGGTTAAAAAATGCCAGCAACGAACCAATTGATCGCAATGGCGCAGTTGTAGCCGGTACCGCTCCAACGGTAAAATTAGATTACAGAGACACTAGTGGTACGATTGCCAGTCCTAAACCGCTGGAGGGTCATGTTGTAGAACGCACTGTAGGGTATACGACCAGCATAAACTGTGATTTGCCTGCTGCCCCTGGTGTACAATCGATCCGTTTCTCGGTAAATGCTGACGGAGCGGGTTTGATATTCAAAATCACCAGAATGGTAATTACCTACAATGGCGCAAGACCGGCGCAGGATCCTGTTGTCGAGCATTTTACTATCGGCAAACTGGAACAGACAGAAGGCAGCGTCGTCGCGGTGACTATAGAACCCAAGACGGGCATGACGCAAGGCGCTATCACTATAAAGTATGCCGGGAGTAACACTCTCCCCACAACAGAAGGCACATACGCCGTTACCTTTGATGTGGCGGCCGATCTCCCCAGTTGGAACGCGGTAACCGGATTAGCCGCAGGTAATCTTGTTATTGCGGCGGGAGGAACCGTTTTTACTCCCATTAATGTATTCGATCTGGGTTACTGGATACAGGATCCTCCTACAACCTTTGGTTCCAGCAGTTCTCCCAGACCACTGGCAAGGGCTTCTTCCGGTTGTATACCTGAAATAGTAACTGATGGCAGCACAAACGTTGGCATAAAGATTCCTGTTCGTGCTGAAACTGCTAAGTATAATGGCTTGGATTTATTTATTGATGCTACCACCGCTTCTGCTTCTCATGTCACTACCACGAGCGGTAGTGCAGGTTTGGATTTGAATTGCACGGAGAATAAATATCAAGTAACCATTAGCGGTTATATTATTGGCGAGCCTGCTGCCGGTATGAGAATCCAGCTGGAAGATCAAAATGGTGCAGGTATATTTAAATTTGAGAGCGGTGTATTAACAGCGAATAACCAAACATATACCGTTACCGGTGAACTGCCTGCGAATGGTAGAGAAACAACCAGAATTCGTATCAAAAGTAATAATGAAGGCTACGATGTGGAGTTTGTCGTTACCAGTATTATTGTTATGAACAACGGACCTTGGGGTACCGATACATCACCCTTGTTCTCACTGGCTAACTGGATTCCGGCGCATGCCGCTCAATATTACTCATTTGAGACCTCTCTACAATCCGCCGCCTCTACTAATCCTCATTCCATGTCTTCACCCTTGCGGTTGAATGGTACTGTTAATAATGTCGCTGGGAATTATGCTTACGTAGATGGTAACAATTTACTGGTTTATATTGGGTATCAGGGCGAGGGTTTGCACATAATGACCAACGCGAATAATTTGAATTTGACCCCGGAAACTAATAAATATGAGTTAACAATAAAGGGTACGGTTCATACTGCTAAAGGAAGTGGAAGTGGACACCAGATACGAGTAAATCCTATGGATGGCAGTACTTCGAAGGGTAATACCGAGTTTACAGATTCTCAAATTGCCATAACGGATGAAGTAGGCGCCCCGTTTGTAATAGTTGGGGAATTACCAGCTTATGCTTTTACTTCGCTTCGTTTCACTGTAAGCTCCGCTGCGGCAGGTATGACGTTCGCAATCTCTGATATTAAGATTAAAGATTTGGGACCCAGATAACGCGCACCTGTGTCTGCCGTTTTAATGGCAGATACAGGCGATTAAATTTAAAAATAGCCGGGGGCTTTTCTGTCTGACCACTTTAAGTGATCAGATGGGAAAGCCCCTTGTGTTTTATTATCTTCCTTTTTTTGTTATTCTATATTATAAGCTTCTTAAAAAAATATTTATTAAAACCCTTTTCAAGTTTATTTAATTCTTTATCTATAAGATATGGTATTTTTAATATATCAACATCATTCTTTAACATTTTAATATCTATTAACCATTCATCTTTTGGAATAGCTTTACACCTTTTTAAACTTATTTTTAAAGAATCTATATTTTTTGTTTCATATTTCTTTTTATATATTTCAAACATTTCCTTTAAAGAATAAGTGTTAAGCAAATAAGCTATATCTATGAAATCCCTTCCTTTTCCTCTTGTAAGAGTAGCATTTAATTTCATCGCCACTAAATCTTTTTTACCAAATAAAGTAATTCCGTCTATAGTTTTTGGTATTTCCAGCACTTTTGCTTTATATTGACCTACATCAACTTTTATATTTTTAATGAATAATTCTAAAAAACTCGGTTGTAAACTGTTTATAAAATATTGACCATATTTCTCATTTATTTTATTCAGAATTTCCCTGTTGCTTTGTTCATGAGTTGTAAATAAATCAAGATCAGTGGAAGTTCTATGCCCTAATTGCAATGCTAACGCTGTACCACCGGCAAGTATATAATCATTGAACATTTTATCTTTTTTTAAATCCATATATAAATCAAGCATT
>JAIRUC010000046.1 GCA_031254615.1 Treponema sp.
GAAATTGAAGGTACATCTTCCCGGATGATTACCTCCTTAAACCCTGCCGAGGCGATGCTTGCCAGACAGCTTCTAACCTGACTCGCGGGAATTTCTTTTATCAACACACGGGTAAAATCGCGGAATTTTTCGACAGCCGGTTCAAGGTCAATATTTTCTAATTGCAAAATGGCTTCTTGTGCGTTTTTTTCGATTTTATAAGCGCCTACCTGAATCTGATATTTTTTATCGCTGCCGGCTGCCGGAATATTTCCAATTATTTTGGCAGGCAGATTTTGCTGGGCAAAGCAAAAAAAGGAAATAGAAAACAAACTTAAAAATAAAATTATACGGCTCATTTTTTCTCCTTTAGCTATTTTACTACTACTTCCGCCTTTTTGACAATTAAATCCGCAATCTGCTGAGGGTTAAGATTATCCGTATCAATTTCCAAATCCACAAAACTGTAATCGTCGGTATCAATATTATAAAGGCGGAGATAACGAGCGTGATCCTGCCTGTCCCGTTCCGCCGTAAAAGCGGCAACTTCATCAAGCTGTCCGCCTTCCCTGTTTACAATGCGCTGCGCCCTGATTTTTTCGCCCGCTTTCAGATAAACTTTTACATCGGCTTCTTCGAGCATCCATATCGCAAGGCGCGAACCAAGCACGCATCCGCCGCCTTCGCGGGCAAGCGCCACCTGACGGGTATCTACCTCCCTGTCCCATGATTCGTCGGTCGCCGCAAGTTCCAGAACTTTTTTAAAATCCAGAGCGCGCTCCTGCGCGAGACTTCGGAATGTAAAATTGACAAAACGCAAATTTAAAGCATCCGCGACAATTTTACTGACGGTTGTGTTTCCGCACCCGCTCTTTCCGGAAATTGCGATCTTAATGTCCTTCTTCATTTACCTGGCCTCTTACTCGATATTCCTCAACTGCTCCCTGATATTTTCCAGAGCCTCCTTCATTCTGACCACTTCGGCGCTTACTTCTATTATAGCACTCTTTGAACCGATAGTATTAATTTCTCTGTTAATTTCCTGACATAAAAAATCGAGTTTTTTACCCGGCCTTTGATTTCTTTCCGCTTCCGCCTTGAATTCGGCAAGGTGTGAGTTAAGCCGCGATATTTCTTCGGAGACGGTGTACTTTAACAACAGCGCCGCAGTTTCCGCAAGCACGCGGTTTTCATCAACCTTATCCCCAAGCAATTCCGT
The DNA here is from genome assembly GCA_031254615.1 of Treponema sp. Taxonomy (GTDB): domain Bacteria; phylum Spirochaetota; class Spirochaetia; order Treponematales; family Breznakiellaceae; genus WQXQ01. Next base: position 1,199 of record JAIRUC010000046.1, read on the forward strand.
AAAGCGGGAGCGTATATTTTCTTTTAACGTATTTTCTATTACAGGGACAAATGCCGAAACAGTTTTTACCGAAGCGACAATCGTTTCAAGGTTCGCGAATATATCTTCTGTCGTGTGCCTGCCTTCCCGCTCGCGCTCATTGGCAAAAAGTTTAACAGCCTTCTGAAAAAGCGGCTCAATTTTTTTCCAATAACGTTCCTCGTCGCGGTTTTTTTCTATATCAAGGACGTTATCCATTTTCAGCAAAGTAGAAAGACTGCATTTTTCATTAAGGCTTAATTCTTCGGCTAGATTGTTAATCGCCATATAATATGCTTTTGCCGCGTTTGTATTTACGCTGATGTTGACAGGCGCGTTTTGCTCCCGTACCCTGATAAAAACTTCCACCTTTCCCCTGCCGAAACAGGAAGCAATCTGCCCGCGGATTTTTGTTTCCAAAACGGAAAGCCACGGTGGAAGATTGATAAAAATTTCCAGATAGCGGCTGTTATACCCCTTTATTTCCACAGAAACCGACAAATCCTGCCCTGTTTCTTCGCAGTAAGCGTAACCTGTCATGCTAATCATAAACTTCCTCCAAAATACTTGAAGAGTTTTACGCCCAATGGCCAGTTATTTCCGGCTCCAAGCGTAATAAAAAGATCACCTGGTTTAAGTATTTCGCATAACGAGTCAAAAGCCTCTTCCGGCTCATCCTCGTAACGCGCATCCATGCGCGCCGCAACTTTCTCGTAGAGGGTTCTGCCGTTAACGCCGCCGGAATAATTTTCCCTTGCGCTCGCGTAGATTTTATGAAGGAAAACAATGTCCGCCTCCTCGAACGCCGAGGCAAACTCGTCAAGAAGGGCGGATGTGCGCGTGTAGGTATGCGACATAAAGCTGACAATCAGCCTGCGCGACGGATAAAAATTTTTTATCCCCGCAAGAGTTGTTTTAATCGCGGACGGATGATGTCCGTAATCATCCATAAAAATAATTCCGCCCGCTGACCCGATAATTTCACTTCTGCGCTTGGTACTCTTAAAATTTTCCAGCTCTTTCCTGACAGACTGAATTTTATCTTCGTCTAAAATACTGTTTTGCGCTTTTAACAATGACGCCGTGAGCGCAATCGCCGCCGTGGCGTTTAACGCCTGATGACGGCCGGGAATCCTCATTGAAAACTCCTGCGAAAACCCGGCAAGTAAAAAAAACGCCCGCTCTTCTTTCACACTGTAAGAAACAATATGGTAATCGCCGGAAGCGGTAAACCCGTAAGGAGTAAGCTTGATTTCCCGGTTTTCGTTTTCAATTATTTTAGCCGCCTCGCTTGCCCCGGAATCATCGGCGCAGTAAATAAGTTCGCCGCCTGCGGGAAGCAAACGGCAGTATTCAACAAACGCGTCCAGAATGGATTTATAATCCGGAAAATAATCCTGATGATCGCTTTCTATAGAAGTAAGTATTATCCGCTTTGGGTGAAACGACAAAAAATGCCTGCGGTATTCGCAGGTCTCCGCGATAAAAAAATTATCCCCCAAATTAAGCGTTGACTTCCCGCCAAAATCAAACGCACTGCTTCCTGTAAGAATCTGTGCCGGCAGTCCAGCGCCTCGCGCGCACACTCCCGCAAGCGCCGTCGTGGTCGTCTTGCCGTGAACGCCGCAGACACCGGTAGAGTCAAACCTTGCAGACCACGCCCCAAGAGCGTCAGAATATTTGATAACCGGAATACCAAGTTTTAACGCCTGTACAAGTTCCGGATTGGTATCGGCGCTGTAAGCAGCGGAATAAATTACCGCATCAAATTTTTTGCTGATATGCGCCGCGTCAAAATTTTCATAGTAAGGAATTTGCAGGTTTTTTAAAATTGTATCCGTGTAAAAAATTTCATGCGTATCACTGCCGCGCACTTTTACTCCGGCGCCTAGCATCAGTTCAGCCAGCGCGCAAACTCCCGTCCCTTTTATCCCGACAAAATAAATTTCCGCGTCCGGTTTAAAAATATCGTCTGTTCTCATAACTTATATTGTTTATTGTAACTCAAAATTGTTGTTTTTCCTACAATGATTCAATCCGGTATTCGTGCGGCTTTCCGGTTGAGGGGTCGGTGAAAAAGAGGGCGCAGGCGCGAAGGGCCATGTCGGGGGCAGAGGTTTCCGACGGCTGAGGGTAGAGAGGATCGTTCAGTATCGGCGTGCCTGCCCAGCAAAGGTGGCAGCGGATTTGATGGCGGAAACCGCGTTTTAGCCGCACCGTAAAAACATTTTTGTTAATGCCGATAATTTCCGTCCTGTAAAAACTTCCGCTGTCTTTGGCGATTTCTTTTTTGCCCTCTTCGATTACCGGGCGGACTAATTTTCTGCCGGGGCCGAATGGACGGAAAAAACTTTTGATCACCAGCGGTTCTTCGGCAGAGGGGTCGCCGGAGGCAAGAGCGGGCGGCGGCGGGAAACCTGGGATAGAGTTGATTGCGCCGGGAACAGCGCTTTCGCAAACAGCGGAATATTCTTTGATAAAGCCGCCTTTGTCCTGCAATTGTTTAAGGAACTCAAAACTTTCAGCGGTTTTTGCGAAGAGTACAAGCCCATGTGTTTCAAAATCGAGACGGTGCATAAGGGTGGCAGACTGCGCCGCTTTTTCACGCGCGGTAAACCATTCAAGGAGCGTTCCCCCTTCTTTTTTCGCAAGAGGCGCGCTGTGCATCCGCGGCGGTTTGAAAACCACGGCAAAATCGCTTGTTTCTTCTATTATATTCGGCCTGTTTGTCACGTTATGCAATCTTATCAATGAATGGGAAAATTGTATATGGTTTGTCATAAATGTTCCGAGAAGACCTCTCACATAGGCGCGGAGGCACATCGTACCTTTGGTACGCGAACACAGAGTTGTTGTTTGTTATCGTATCGTTTTCAACCTTTCTCTTCTAATTATAAAAATAAAAAAGAAAGATGGAAGAAGCGCAATATGAAAACTGGTGCAAGAGCCCTTAGTGTCCTCTGTGCCTTCGTGCCTCTGTGAGAGCTTCTTCTTGGATTTTATTTTCTCGGCAGCGCTCCCATCAGTTTGAATCTTAGTAGCATTATCTCTGCGGCATTCAATTTAGTGTTATGCATCAAAGAGCATGGACAGAGCCGTTTTTCAGCAGCTTGTTGTACCACGGGGCAAAAATCGCCTTTCCCATTATTTCGGAAGTAGTGTCAGATAAATTCAGCACCGCAGAAATCCGCGCACTTGACGCCAGTACGGCAATCGCCGTATCCTGCTTATTATCTTTTATCGGGTGGCTGCTGCGGTACAGCGTGTTAGGCGCAATATTCCCCATGCGGATTTCACGAAAATTAACCGCCGCAGCGTCACTCGAAATTAGTATACCGCTTTTTCTCATCTTGATGCCTCCCTTCGCACATCATGAAATTAGTCCCGGTATATCAATTGTCCGGTAAATCCTTCAAAAGCTGTATCCCAAGTGACATCTCTTCCTCTAGAGAGTGGAATGGTAAAGTCTTCAAACGTACGTTCCTCGACGTACCTTAAATTCATAGGCAGGGTAATCGTTTTATTCCCTTCACGTTCGGCGAACATAAAATCACCAATAAGTTCAGGGCTTTCAGGAAGATTGATATAGACCAGACGTTTGCGTCCGTAAAGCCCTGCTAAAAACTGATCCCAGATGATTTTTGTTCTTTTCGAGAGCGTAATGGTTTCAAGGTTTTGACAATCTTGAAACGCATTTTCCTGGACGTACTGTAAATTCATGGGAAGGGTAATCGCTTTAAGTCCCTCACATTCAGTGAACGCACAATCACCAATAAGCTCAAGGCTTTCAGGAAGATGGATATTAACCAGATGTTTGCATCCGTTAAACGCACAGGAATTAATCAAACGTATTCCGTCAGGAACAGTATAATCCGTTTTATCCTTATTCTTCGGATATGCCAGAAGTTTTTTCTTTTCTTTATCAAACAGAACCCCGTCAATACTGCAATACTCAGGATTTAGCTCATTTACCGTGATGTCTGTTAGCTGATCACCATTAAACTCAGAGCTTTCAATTGATATAAGGCTTTGCGGAAAAGATATGCTGGTTAGATTGCTAACCATAAAAGCGTCGGATATGATTCTCATAACTCCGTCAGGAACGGAATATCCTCCCTTTTTCCCTTCGGGGAACCACATAAGCATTGTCATGGCTTTGTCGAACATGACGCCATCCAAAGCGCAAAAGACAGAGTTGTTCTCATCCACAGTTATTCCGGCAAGCCCCGGGCATCCAGGGAATGCCCAATGCCTAATAGAAGTAAGACTTCCCGGAAGTTTGATGTTTGTAAGCCCTGTACATTCATTGAATGCCCAATCCTCAACGGAAGTAAGACCATCGGGAAGTTTGATGTTTGTAAGCCCTGTGCAGTTAGAAAATGCATATGTCTCAATGGAAGTAAGACTCTCAGGAAGTTTAATACTTGTAAGCCCGGTGCAGCCACAAAATGCCCATTCCTCAATGGAAGTAATGCTTTCAGGAAGTTTGACGCTTGTAAGTCCAGTACAGCCTTTAAATGCCCGTTTCCCAATGGAAGTAAAACCTTTAGGAATAATCACATTTTTCATTCTTTTATTATAAGGAGAAAACATATCTCCTATTTTTTTAACAGGCATTCCTTCATAAAACGCCGGTAAAATTATTTCTTCCGCTTTTCCGTAATAGCCCGTAACGCTCCAGCAGCCTTCATCGTCGTTGAATTCAAAGTCAAATGAATCGTTATTTTCCATGTTGCACTCCATTTGACGCAATTTTTTGCATTTCCTGAATGTGCCATTTCCAATCCTCAACTAATCTCTTTGGTTTCTTGGGGACAGCATTGCATCCGTTAGACAAAACCCATTTTAGTACTTTGTCGTATTGAGTACTGGTAAACTCGATTGAAATGCCGTCTTTGATTTCGATGATTTTTTGGTCAGCAGCCCATTGACGATCGGCCGCAAAAACAGCCGCTTCCTCATAACAGTTTATCGCATAACTCTTTTTCTCCTGACCGATATAAACGCCGAAGTAACTGTCGCCGGAAAAATCAGCGTATTTAAAATTCTTTGGCAGTGAAAAAACATTTTTTTCGCTGCCTGCGTTTTTAATTTTTGAAAGTGAAAAAATACGAGCCGCCTTGCGTTCTTCGGAAAAGCCGTACAAATACCACACGCCGGAATCAAACAAAAGCTGATACGGATGAACCCTTCTTTTTTTATAGTCTTCGTCCCATGTTCCCTTATAATCAAAAGTAATAATGCGGTTTTCTTTTAATCCGTTTACGATAATTTCCCAAATATCGGGCATAACTTTTGCCGAAGCGATTGGCGGAACGGCGATACGATTTTCCAGCCAGTCGTTGTTGCCGTCCGAAGCGATAGGCGTGGTGATACTTTCCAAAAGCTGCTGCGAGGCTTCGTAAAGCGGCGTTTCCCGGTACAGCGAAAAGATGCTTCTTGCCATGCAAAGCGCGAGTAAGTCTTCGGCGCTGGTAAAACTCGCCGGCAGACGGAAAGTTTTTTCGGTAAAGTAATAGCCCCGGTTAAGAGCGTCATACTCAATCGGCGCGCCAAGCTGATCCCGCATAAACTCAATATCACGGCTGATAGTGGAGATGCTGGTTTCCAACAGCCGCGCCAGCCCGTCCGAGTTTGGAAACTTCCCCGAAGCGATTTCTTTTTCGATCCTGTAAATCCTGGGCAATGCCGTTTTTCGCAAAGATTTTCTCGCTAATTTTTTTTCAGTTTTCATACATTAATTATACCACATTGGTCTGTCATAGAGTGATAGACCAATAAAAATTTTATTTTTGTCTGAGGATGGTATACTTCCCAAAAACCGGCCCGCCTATGGTGATATCAACATATTTTCCCATGTGCGTATCATAAAATCCCGCCATTTCCTCAATATCAGCCGGCTGGAGACTATTTTCCATGCTGCTAACCCGCCCAACCCCGGCAATTCCCTGAACCGGATCAAGCCGGATTTCCATCATTTTTTCGATATCTTCCTGCTTGAAGTTATTTTCAATGCGCCTAACCCGCTCTACTCTGGTTAACCTTTGAACCGGCTCAATCCGGGATACAGGCCCTATTCGTTCTATTCTCATGATTTGAGTTTAATTGATGGGTCTGTCATAGAATGCTAGAGGGGGAATTTTGTTTATAAAAGAACAGGGTGCCTGTCAAGTAAATACCAAATTTTCTATTTATATGGAGTTGTATATTTGGGCGTTATTCCAAGTTTTTTTAACGCTTCTTTTTCTCCTTCGTGATAATAATTATGTAATTCATTTCTTGTCATTCCTTTTGTTTCATCTTGTATTTTAAAACGAACAGCATGCGCTATTCTTAGCCCCATAGGTTCATTTATTATTTCAGGATCATTTAGATATTCTTCATAAGTTTTTATCATAATCAATTACCTCCGCACAAGTATTATTTTCATTTTATATTCCTACTCTATTATCCTGCTGATCCTTAAAATAGTATATTTCTTTTTCAACGTCAAACCAATTTTTTGCTATTTCCCACAAAAAGTCCCGCACCGTCAGCGGGACTAATTTTTCTCTAAAGCCTTGTCCACTGATGCGTAGAACCTGACGGGCATCCCAAACTTGACGGCTGGTTTGATGACTGCACCAGTGTCCCGCACTTTCTGCACTAGTATTGCCTGTCTCCAACATCGCCAAGATTTGTCCATTGATGAGCCGACCCCGCAGGACATCCCAAAGATGTCGGCTGACTATTAGCTTTTATCAGCGTTCCGCACTTCTTGCATTGATACTTTCTCATA
>JAIRUC010000047.1 GCA_031254615.1 Treponema sp.
AACGATTGAAGCCTCTCCCTTCGGCAGCCTGTCGAAGGGAGAATTTTTTAAGGATATAAATATGAAGAAACTATTTCTGTTTTTTTTAATAATACCATTCCTGTGGGTTTCGTGCTCTCCGGAAAAGGGAGACCCGGATCCGGACGAGAACCTAACGGTGGTAAGTGTAACCGGGATATCGCTGAATAAATCCACATTAAATTTGCCAATCAGTAACACCGAGAGACTAACGTACCAGATTACCCCGACGAACGCGACAACCAAGACGGTAACATGGAGTTCTTCGAACAATAGCGTGGCCACGGTTAGTAACGGAACGGTCACCGGTGTTGCTATGGGAACGGCAACTATTACCGTTACTGCTAACGGCGCCGCAGAAGGCCAAACGGTAAAGTCGGACTGTGAAGTTACTGTTATACACCAATATATAACCGGCGTATCACTGAACAGAGACACTCTCAAAATAGGCCTTGGTAAAACCAGAACATTGACAGCTGCCGTCAGTCCGGCGAACGCGACAAATAAAGCGGTAACATGGAGTTCTTCGGACGATAGCGTGGCCACGGTAAACAACGGAACGGTCACCGCCGTTGCCATAGGAGAGGCAACTATTACCGTTACTACCGTTGATAAAACCGCCGCAGAAGGCGGCGAGACAAAAACAGCGCAATGTGCTGTTACAGTCAGCGAAACCCTGTCAACGGACATCGGCAACAAAGACGAATTAAGCGGATTAACCGCCGCCCAATATTTTGATGAGAAAGAAGTATACATCGGATGGAATCTTGGCAACGCTTTTGACGCGGGTTCCGGTTATGGCAGCTGGACGCGAAGAATCACCGCAGATTTCCTGCCCAAAATCAAGGATGCCGGTTTTAACATGGTACGTATACCGGTAACATGGCAGGTTAGCTCCAGACCCATCGGCGGAGCGCCGAATTACACGCTTAACACGACAACGCTTAACGACGTTGCCCAAGTGGTTGATTGGGCGTATGATGCCGGCTTGGTAACTATTATCAACATTCACCATGATGACAATGGTTGGCTTTCCATGGCTAACCTTAGGAACGATACAAACCGTCCCGCAATATACGCGCAGTTTACCAAGGTGTGGGAACAGTTAGCCGAAAAATTCAAAGATTACGGCGACTGGCTGATATTTGAACCGTTTAATGAAATCGCAATTAAGGGTGGCGGCGAAGGTAACTGGGGTTGGTACGGTAATAATAATAACTCACCTGAGGCGATTAAAGACAGCGGCATTATTAACGAGTTGAATCAGAAATTTACGGACACGGTACGCGCGTCTACCAGCCAGAAAAACAAGGAGCGTTTTTTAGTTGTTCAGCCAATATCCGCCAAGCCGCATCAGGCAATGGACAGCAAGTTCGTATTACCAACGGATACCGCCACCGGCAAGCAAATTGTCTCCATGCACTTCTACGAGCCGGAAAGCTTCTGTCTCAGCGGCGGACTGACATGGAGCAATAAAACCGATATTCAGACTAAATTTGCGAGTTATGCGACAAAGTTTAAGAATAACGGTATTCCGGTGATTCTGGGCGAAGCCGGCGCAACCTACGCAAAACGCAGCACCGCCGCAGAGAGAGCTACGGCACATGCCAACCGGCTCTCATACATGGAATGGATGTCCAGCCAGGCAAAAGCAAACGGAATTGTTCCCATTTACTGGGACAACGGAACCATCTGGGCGAGTACTACAGGCGAAAACTTCGGTCTGTGGGACCGCCGCAACGGTGGTAATCTTGAAGTGATTAAAGATGCCGACGGGCTTGATATGCAAGACGTAATCGACGCAATGATCAACGCGGTACAATAAACAGTGAACAGTTAATAGTGAGCAGTGCGAAAGCACTGCTCATTTTTTTGTGACGCAGCTGCTTTATTCTTTTTTGATTTCATTTGTTAATATATTTATCCAATCCCTTCGGCAATATATAAATCTATATAAGAAAACGGTATTGTTTTCTTCATCAACTCTGTATATCAGCATATATTTTTTTACCATAATAAAACGTATACCGTTTGATGCCAAAAATTTATTCTGAACTAACGGCCTTGCAAATGGATTTTCCTTTAATTTTAAATATTTTTTCTTCAGTTCATCTACATGGTTCTGAGCAGCCATAGGGGATTTCAACGTGTTTTTTATGTAATTTATTGAAGAAACAATCTCATCATTTATTTTTTCAGAAAATACTAATTTAAACATTATTTACTTAATGCGCTTTCCATATTTTTGAGTACTTCAGCTTCTGTCAATATTCTTCCATTTTTAATATCGTCGATTCCCTCTTGAATTAACCGATATAGTTCACTACGTCCAGCCAATTCTTCATATGTTTCAATACTCATGACAGCGAGGTCACCTTCCCCATTTTTTGTAATAAATACAGGTTCTCGATATTTATGACAAAAATCAGAAATCCCCCCATAATTATTGCGTAAATCGGCGCTCTTTCGTATAGCCGGCATTTTAAAGCCTCCAATAACTCTATATCAATAAAGTATCAGTTTTTTGATACCTTGTCAATAGGAAGCAAATGGGGAGTGGGGAGTAGAGTTGTTTTTGTAAACGCATAGTGACGGTAACTTTGCTCCTACTAACAAAATCCCAGTCACTATTCTCTACTCCCCATTCCCTACTTCACTGCTCCCCTACTCCGTTATCTGGGACCTTTATCTTTAATCACAATGCCGGTAACGGCAAATTCATTTACATAGTTTACAAGGTCGGCTCTGATACGAATTTGCGTGTTTGGATTTCCGTAGTCAGGACCCTGAGCGCGTGCATCTTCAGGTATATCAAAGACAATTGTAAATGTTTCGCCGGCCGGTAAAGGATCGCTGCTAACCTTGAATATTGTATCAAGTTCATCCGTTACCTGAATTACCAAGCCCTCAGGCGGCGCATCAATTATATAACCCTCAACGGTCATTTCATATATATTAGTCACACAGTCCAGGTTCAAAGCGAAACCATGATTGGAACTGCCGCCGCCCGAATCATTAATCCATAAATTCAAGCCATGCCACGGTTCACTTACATGACGGGCAGGAATTTTTATGGCAACGTTTACGTCGTTCTCAACTACAAATGAAGGAATACAAGTAGTGCCGGATTTTGCCAGAGGTCTTGGACTATTGCTGGAGGCAAAATTAGGAGGAGGATCCTTTAGCCATTCAGACAGTGAGAATAGTACACCCGCTGCCAGAGGTGTGGATACGGTTACTGTGAATGTATCACTCTTCCCCTGATATTCTACGATAACAGTACTTGTACCTACGATAAGTGTGCCGCTTAATGTATAATCCGCCGCAAATAACGTTCCGGTTGTATCGTCTTCATAGGTCACCGTTACGGTTAAGCCCGGTTTCAGACTGTTAAGCGGCGTTGCCGGGTAAACGACTATATTGCCTTGCGTATACTCTGCGGATATGCTTTTTACCGGTTTTTCCGGCGTGGATACGACTACAGCGAATGTTGTGGTTTTCTCTTTATAGCTTACGGTAACAATGTTTATACCTTCGACAAGTGCGCCGTCACTTACACTTAATGTATAATCCGCCGCATCTACCTCTGTTGTTGTGCCGTTATCGCGGGTCGCCGTTACGGTTAAGTCCGCTTTCAGATCATTAAGCGGCGTTGTCGGGTAAATGGTTGGACCCGCATAATATATTGCTGTTATGTCTGTTATGTCCGAAGTTGGCTTTTTGTTTTCATTACCTTTATTTCCGTCATCTCCGTCTTTACAGGCAGTAAAGGCGAATAATAATGCTATTACAGCCAGAATACCAATTGCTTGTCTTTGTATTTTCATAGAAAACTCTCCTTAAAAGCAGATCGTTAAGACTCCGAATTTAAGTGGCAAACACAATAAATTCTTCTTATTATGGGGTGTTTTGGCTTTTTCTACTCGTTATTTTATTGACAAATTATGACGGGTCTGTGTATTTATTCTATTATCTTTAAAAATTCTGTTGGCGTATATACTTGAATTGTTGATTTTTTATAATCATTTATATTTCTGGTTATTATACAATCCATATTGTTTTCTACTGCGGTAAAATACTGAACAGCATCTTCAAAATCTTTAAATTCAGATTCTAATGATCGCTGTATTATAGAATCATTTACATTTAATACTGTCAATAATAGCCTTAAATTCTTTAGAAAACTGATTGATACTTCATGCCCGGCTAATTTTCTTTGTATATAATAAACATTCGTAAAAATTATTGACGAGGTATAACCTTTATATAAACCTTCTTCCACAAAATTTATTAATTTTATCGAATCTTTAATATTCATCTCTCTTTGAATTGATATGTCCAATATTACATCTGTGTCAAAGAACAGCTTTTTCAAAGAAATTTCTCCATTAGGGCATCTGTTAATGTATCCTTATGGTCTATATTTTTATCTAACTTTATAATTCCAGCCAATTGTCTGGTTATTGGTCCTAATGATTTATCATTAAAAACTTTCTTTTCCGTTGAAATTGATAACAAATACTCCTCGATTAATTGAGAAACTGTTTTTTGTGTATATTTTGCGTAAATTTCCGCATTTTTAGCTACATTTTTGTCAATATTTAAAGTCAATATTGTGTCCATTTTTATCTCCTCAAGGATAATTTAAGTTAAAATTGTAATTTTGTCAAGTATTTCTCATATATTTTTTATGGGATTTTAACACCCAATGTCACATAACACCAGCTACATATTATGCGGCTTTTTTCTGCGTTTTTATTTGGTCATACAAATATGTTGTATAGTTATTTAGTGAATAACATTTATCCTTAAAATTTTCAAAATCTATGTTTGAATCAATTAAAATTTTACATAGTTTTTCCAAAATGAGTGAGTTTTTATCTTCCAAAGGCTTTTCCCTTAAATTTAGCATTTAAACCGCCTCTTTTTCTATTATATTTTTTTCTGAAGATAAATCAAGATCAGTGGAAGTTCTATGCCCTAATTGCAATGCTAACGCTGTACCACCGGCAAGTATATAATCATTGAACATTTTATCTTTTTTTAAATCCATATATAAATCAAGCATT
>JAIRUC010000086.1 GCA_031254615.1 Treponema sp.
CTTCTTAATGCCTGTTCTGTTGTCATTGGTTGTTGTGGAATTGGATTTGATAAAGAATGAAAGTATCCCCATGAACCGTCATCATGCTGAAATGAAATTATTTTTTTGGCCCATTTTCCATTCTTGTAATCCATGACTTTCCTCCAATAAATATAAAGAACAAATTTAAAGTATCATAAAATAAATTGTTTTTAAATCTTTATCTGTTTGATTTAAAAGCACATTAAAACATCTTCAGACATAAATTTATAGAATAGACTCCCATTCCGCGGTTTTTGCCTCAATCGCCGCCGTACAATCATCAAGTTTACTTTTAACATCTTTCGCCCTCTGTCCGTCTGAGTATACTTCCGGTTGGGAAAGTTCCGCTTCAAGGGCGGACTTGGTTTTTTCAAGTTCTTCCAAAGTTTTTAAAAGTTCAGCTTCCCATTTTTCCTGCCTGCGTGCGGCGGCCTGTTTCTGTTTGTCCGCCATCCTCTTGTCCGCGGAACTTATCCGCGGTTCTTGAAAAGCCGTTTTTGTTACAGACGGCGTCTTTCCCGTTTCTTCGCCGTTTACCCTGTCCAGATAGTACGCGTAATTGCCGTAGAACAGCCGCGCATTACCGGAAGTTAGCTCGAGGGTTTTGGTGGAAAGCGCTTCCATAAAAGAGCGGTCGTGTGAAACAAAAATTATAGTGCCGTTGAATTTGTCAAGAGCGTCCAGCAGTATGTCCTTTGAGTTAAGATCGAGGTGGTTTGTCGGCTCGTCAAGAATAAGTAAATTGAGGGGTTTTAACAGCATTTTTAGCAGGGCGAGTCTGCTTCGCTCTCCGCCGCTTAGCACGGAAACGCTTTTGTAAACATCATCGCCGCGGAATAAAAACGCGCCCAGCATGTCGCGTAACTTCGGAATAAGCGCGGTGGGCGCTCCGGCTTCCATAAATTCCAAAACCTGCATATTTTCAGCGTCCGCGAGGTTAGCGCCCGCGCCCGGTTCTTCGGCTTCGGTCTGGGAAAAATAGCCGGCGCTTATGCCGCTTCCGTACTTTACCGTACCGTCAAAGTTTTTATCAACACCTGCAATGATCCGCAGAAGGGTACTTTTGCCGGCTCCGTTAGCGCCCGCTACTACAAGCCGCTCTCCTGCTTCAAGACAGAGGTCTACGCCGGAAAGTACCCTGTGCTCACCATAACTTTTTCCAATGCCTTCAAGCGTCAGCGCGATATTCCCCGAATGGGGCGGCACAGGAAAAGTGATATTTATTTTTTTCAGCGATTCAGGTATTTCAATGCGCTCCATTTTGTCAAGGCGCTTGATCAACTCCTGCGCGAAAGCCGCCTTAGTCGCCTTGTAGCGGAAGCGGCGGATAAGCGCCTCTGTTTTGACAATTTCTTCCTGCTGTTCCTCATAGCGTTTAACAAGAGCTGCGAGTTCCGCCTTGCGTACTTTTTCGTATGCGCTGTAATTTCCGGCGTAGCGTTTCAAGTTTCCCTGAAACAGCTCGTACACTTCGTTGACGCAGACATCCAGAAAGTACCTGTCATGCGAAACTAAAAGATAGCCGCCGGAAAAACTTTCCAGCCATTTTTCCAGCCATGCCCTCGCCTCAATGTCAAGATAATTGGTCGGCTCGTCCAGCAGAAGAATGTCCGGTTTTTCGAGAAGAACTTTCGCAAGAGCGATCCGCATTTGCCAGCCGCCGGAAAATTCCCCGGTGTCGCGGTTTATGTCGGCTACGGAAAAACCAAGCCCGGCAAGAACGGCTGAAACTGCGGCTTCCCGTCTGTAGTAGCCGGAATTTTCGATCTGCTCCTGCAAATTGTGATGCTCTTCTATTAAAGATTGAGTTGAGGAATCGCCGTCTTTCGCCTTTTCCAGCAGACCGCCAACTTCCTCAAGCCGCGTAATCAAACTGTGAACAAAACCAAAAGCGGTTTCCGCTTCGTCGCGGAGAGTTTTTCCCTTGTGGATGATGCCGGACTGCGGAAGATAGGAAATGCGCGTTCCTTTTTGCACCGCCCTGTCTCCCGAGTCGGCGGGCATAATACCTGCGATTATTTTTATCAATGTTGATTTTCCGCTGCCGTTCGCTCCTGTCAGACACGCGCGAGTACCTGCGGCAAAGCGAAGGTTTATGTTTTTTAGAATATCCCTGTCGCCAAAGGCAAGGGAGACGCCGGAAAACTGAACAAAGGCCATGATTAAAGCGACGAGTCTCTGAAGAAATACAAAACCATAGGGGACGACGCTCGTCGCGTAACGGTTATTTCTTCGACAGCGAAATCGGGCAAAACTTCAAGGCGCAGTCCCTGATTGTCCAGGCTGTACATAAAGCGCAAATTTAAATTTGAGCCGTCCGTAAACCTGAAAGTGAATGCGCCGTTGTAGCGTTCCTCGAACGAAGGAGTAATAAACAGATCCATATACACACGGCCGTCTCCCTTTGTGTCGTAGGGGATCACCTGCGGAACAAGGAGATCAAATCCTGTCCAGACAAATCCGCCGGCTTGAGTAAATGTGATAGTACCGTAATTGTTACTTGTAAAGACCGGCCCCTGATTAAAAATCGCCGCGTACTGCGTTTCCCTGCGGGCGTTTTCCTGCATAATCAGATCGTCCGTATCCGCGGGGAGGGCGGCGAACAAAAGTGTGCGCCTTAGACCGGTATTTTCCAAATATTGCACGGCAAGAGTTGTGTTTGTGCGCAGGTTCATTTGCAGACTTGTTCCTTCAAAACTCCACGCGCGCTCTCCGTCGGGAGTTATTCCTTCGTAGACAAATTCCATTTCCAAGCCGGGAAGAATAATTTTCGCAATACCTGAATCCTGCCCGGGATCAAAGCGGTAATTTTTTTCAAGTTCGCGTATGTTTATCCGCCTTGTGTTTATCATCTGCAAATATGATTCGGGCGACCATTTTTTTGAGAAAACAAGATCAAGGTCGGGATCGGGAGCGGTTTCAACCCGCGCGCCTTGCCCTGCCTGAAGCGGTCCTTCATAATGGTTAAAAACTTTCAATCTGTATGAAAAACAAAAACCGGTAACGCCGTTATGTGTCAATACCTTGAACCAGTCACCGGGCAAAGGTTCTCCGCTCGCGCTTATCGGCGGATTTCCTTCGGCCTTGTCCAGAACTTTTATAACTTCTCCGGTTCTTAACCTGTATGTGCGCCGTGCGCCGTTATCGGGATTGTCACGAATGGGCAGACCGTCCTGTAAATTTTCGGCATAGACAGGAGCGTAAGGTGCAAATTCCGCCGCAAGCTTTCTCGCTTTCTTTTTACTGCCTGCGAAGTCAAGCTGAGCAAGGGGGATTTCGATTTTGTTATTGCTTTTTTTTCCGGTTCTGTACGATTCGGGAACTCCGACAACCCACACCTGATCAATGTTTGACTTGATATAGACGGGAAGAACCGTCCCCGACAGAATAACCGGGTCTTCGGTTGACCACAGCAGAACACCGTAGCCAAGCCGAGAACAGGAAGAGAGCAGTAACGCCGCGGCTGTTATCAGAAAAAAAAGGCGCGTAACAGCCTGAAAATGGGAGTTTTGACAGGGGCTTTGTGAATGGAACAAGTTACGCTTACTGAACAAAACCCCAACTCCCATTTCCTTGATTATTCGATAATAGCGATAATGTCGGCCATTTTGAGGATCAGATGTTCTTCTCCGTCAATTTTTACCTGAGTTCCGGCATATTTGTCGTACATAACCTTCTGGCCGGCTTTAACGAAGATAGGCTCTTTTTCCGTACCCGGACCTACTTCTACAACCACACCCTGTTGGGTCTTTTCCTGCGCTGTATCGGGAATAATGATTCCCCCCGCCGTTTTTGCCTCATTTTTCTCCAGTTTGACCATTACGCGGTCTGCCAAGGGCTTTACTTTCATTTTTATCCTCCGTGAGATTTAATTATTGTTGTGTAAAATATATAAAAAACATGAATTTTGGTCAATGGAGTAAGGCAGAATGTATGACTAAAACCTGGTAATATGCACTATAATAACAATAATGACAGCAGTGACAGCCAGTAATTTGACCAAAGTGTACCCGTCGGGGAAAGCGGCGCTGGACGGCGTTAGTTTTACCATTGGCGAGGGTGAAATTTTTGGGTTTTTGGGGCCAAACGGCGCGGGAAAAACTACAGCAGTAAAAGTTTTGAACGGGATGCTGAGGCAGACCAAAGGGGAGTGCGGCGTTTTTGGCATTGATCCCGGCGGCGCGCCGGAAACGGTGCATGCGCTGTCGGGCGTAGTCACTGAACGCGCCCAAATGTACAACAACCTCAGCGGTCTTCAAAATCTGATTTTTTTTGGATCGGTATTCGGTATCGGCAAAGATGAAAGCAGGCGCAGGGCGCTGGAACTTCTTGAACGTCTTGAGCTTTTGGATGCCAAAGATCAAAAGCTGGCGGAATATTCTACCGGTATGCGCCAAAGGCTCTCGCTTGCCCGCGCAATGATCCATCAGCCGAAAATTTTATTTCTTGATGAACCAACTTCGGGTCTTGATCCTGAAAGCGCCCAAAGCGTGAACAATATGATAAAAAATCTGGCGCGTGAAAAAAAGACGACCGTGTTTCTCTGTACCCACCAACTGCGTTACGCGGAAGAAATTTGCACGCATTACGGCTTGATCAGCGACGGCAGAATGCTTGCCGCAGGAACATTTGATGAACTGCGCTCTCTTGTTTTTTCCGGAATGACGGCTGTGGTCAGGGCAGATAAATACCCGCATGACCTAAAAACCCGTCCCGACGGCGATTTCATGCTGATTGACGTTGATACAGAAGAAGATATACCCGCGCTGGTGAAAAAGATTGTTGACAACGGCGGTAAAATGTACCATGTGTCGGCGCGCAGGATTTCGCTGGAAGAAATCTATTTTGCGTTAATCGAGAAACGAAAAAAGGCAGAGGTACGTTAATGATAAACAAAATGCAGGCGGCTATAATTAAAAAAGATTTCCAGGGCATAATTGCCAACAAACGAATGTTCAGCGTGCTGCTTATTGTTCCGCTGTTAATGACGGTTATTATACCCACAATTTTTATATTGACAACTCAATTTTCTCCAATAGATGAAGTTGAAAAGATGGCTAAAATGCTGGATTCTGCCGGCCTTATTGATAATAATTTTGACGCTGAGGGTTTACAGCAGAATGTAACCTCTATGCTGTTAAATTATATTCTTCCCCTGTTTTTTCTGCTGATTCCGATTATGGCTTCTTCGGTTATGGCTGCAAACTCATTCGTAGGCGAAAAAGAAAAAAACACCCTGGAAACCCTGTTGTACAGCCCGTTGCCGCTTAAGGAAATTTTTGGCGCGAAAATTCTGGCGTCATTTTTTCTGAGTATGGCCGTATCGGTTTTTTCGTTTATTATCATGATGATAATAATTCAAACAGAATTATTTTTTCTTACCGGCTCTTTTGTAATGCTCAACATCAACTGGCTTATCGTAATGTTTCTTGTTTCACCTTCGGTGGCTCTTTTGGCCATTAACCTTATTGTGCGCGGCTCCGCAAAATCGCAGTCCTCCGAAGAATCACAGCAGCGCAGCGTGTTCCTGATATTACCCATTATTTTATTGGTCGCCGGGCAGTTTACCGGAATTATGCTGTTAAGCGCATGGCTGTTTTTGGCAATCGGAGCGGCAGTGGCGGCGGTAGCCCTGTTCATGTTCAGGGGACATTTCAGTAAATTTCATTACGAGAATATTCTGGACACATTGCGTGCCTGACATCGCTTTTTCTAAACTTTGCGGTAAGTTCTTCTTCCATTCTCTACATAGACATTCCGCCAAATTCGATCTATAATTATAGATATGAGTTTTTCCCATAAAAATGCGAAATTTACCGCTTTCTTCGCCGTGTTTGCGGCTTTTTTTTCGTTGTTTGTTTCGTGTTCAAGCTCAAAGCCCGAGATTCCCTACGGTTTTATCAATCTGGTGATGTACGAGGAAGAATCCGGGCATAAAGAGTATTTTTCGTTTTTTGTCATTGCCGAAGACGAAGACGGCATCGAAAATCTTGAGGAGTTGTACCTTTACAATGACAAGGAACAGCTCCGCTGGAAAATTAACAGCGACGAGTGGATTAGCCTGACGCAGGATAACAGGACATGGATAGGCTCACGGAGCATTACGATGCAGGAGGGCGCTCTTCCGCGCGGCGTGTACCGCGCCGTGTTAGTCAACAAGGGCGGAGAGAGAGGCGAGCGCTTTTTTACGTACGACGCCGATGTCCGCCATCCGTTCCCGCAAATTGAAATTGAAAGCGGTATGTACACGATCAAATCCGAATGGCCGAGCAACCGTCTTGTCTGTTACGACAGGGCGGGAAATTATATCTCTACTGTAGAATTGCCGTCTTTGTCCGGCTCTGTCTCGCGGTTAAACCTTCCGTCGGCCGTCAGGACTGTCGCCCTATGGACGGAAGACCCGGCGTATTA
>JAIRUC010000129.1 GCA_031254615.1 Treponema sp.
CTCCCTCTGTTCCCATGCGGTATTTATAAAAGGTGTTCGCTTTAAGGCCGGTTACGTCCGCTTTAAAAACATTCCTGGACTCAAAATCTCCAATGAAAGGCGCCTCCGTGTTTGTTGCTGAAAATTTATTGCCCGTTACCGTTATTGTTTTTTCCGGGTTGTTAAAACTGCCTGCCGCCGCCACAATCTGCAAGGTCTGCGCAGGTATATCGGTCTTGTTATGCCATTGCACCAAAAGGTCTCTGGATGAATCCTGGCCGAAGTTATTCGTAATATAATACGGCCGGTTGGCTTCGGGGTCGTAGGCTGTAAAGTTAGCCGTAACGGTAACATTGGCTGACGGCATCGTAAACTTATTGCCGGAAGTCATAACAACGGTGGACGGATCAATCGTCCAGTCGCTGAATTCCACGGCCTGGCCGTCCGGTAACGTATAAGTTAGAAGCGTAACAGTGTCTTTTGCGTATGCTTTTGTTTTATCCGCAGTACCATTAATAACGGTAACGGTATATTCATTTTCCGTTTTCGTATTCGAAGGAGCCTCATTTGAGTCATCGCAATTCCACATGAATACGCCGCAGCAAATTGTTAACACCAGTATAACCGTCAGTGTTTTAATTTTTTTCATCGTTCACTCTCCTCTCCGGACTATGCCGGACTAATAAGTTTTTTTAGTTACCTCATATGTATCAGGCAAGTTTTCATCTGTTCGCTCATTGGTACGCATGGCCGTAACGGTAAGTTTTTCCGCCGTTACTTTGACATTGACAAACACGCCGCCATCTACGTCGGCTTCTGTCCGCGTTCTTTTCACATAACCATTTTTCCAAAGGGGATTATTCTGATCCGCGACCGCTTCTCCGTACAGTTTTTTCCCTGTCGCGCCGGGTATCGAATAAATCGTTCCGTTGGTGACAGGAGAAAAATCAATGTCGGTAAGTTTGGTGTCTGTGGTAGTTGTCCCCGTGATCTTAATGGGATGGGAGCGGGTATAGGTGTGGTCGTGTCCGTGGAAAACAATATCCACATTGAAATCTGAAAAAATCTTGCCGTAAGCCGCGCGTACCCGTGGTATATCGCTGGATTCATAGTAATGATTTCCAAAAGGCCCCTTGTGCGTGATTACAATCGTATACAGGCTTTTGTTTCCGGCGCGGTCGGCTTCCAGAACTCCTTTCAGCCAGTTTGCCTGCGGCGTATGCTGCGCGTCCGCAACCAAAGTGTTAAGCATAACAAAGAGCACCTTATTGTAGTAAAAATAATACGACTGGCTCTTTTTCGGATTTGACTCAACCGAGGAGCCGTTATCGGGGAACGTCATAAAATTGTTAAATATCGTCGCTTCGCCTTTTATGTCTGAATAAGTAGTGGGGCCTCTGGTATCGTAAGTATCATGATTCCCCTGAGTGGTAATGATAGGCTTCTTAATATTGAAATCATTTGCCGCATTGGTGTAATAGACAATTTCGTCCGGGAAAGCCCCGATCTGTTCAACAACATCGCCGCAGTGCAGAAAGAATCTGTTATCGGAATCATAATCATCCGCCGCTTTTAACGTTACTTTCATGTGGGTTTGACCTTCGGAAGCGTCCTGCGAGTCCGCTACTACTGTAAAACTGAAATCGGTGTAAGACACGCTGGCAGTCTTATGTTCAAATACCTCTGACCACCTTTCCTCTGCACCCATGCGGAATTTATACAGGGTGTTCGGCTCCAGTCCGGTTATCTTCTGCCTGAAAACATTCCTGGCGTCATAATCCCCAATGTAAGACGGCGCCGTGTTTGTCGCCATAAATTCCGTGCCTGTTACTTCTGTCGATTGCGCGCCCGCCCAGTCTCCCGTATATTTCACTATCTGAAAGGTCTGTGTTTCAAACTGGATGTGGTTATGCCACTGCACCAGTAATTCGCTGGACGCATCCTGTCCGTAATTCGTGGTAACAAAATACGGCTTTCTTCCCGCAGGGAACCAGTCTATAAAGTTGGCTGTAGCAGTCACATCAAACGCCGGCATTGTAAACGTCTTGCCGGTAAGCATTTCAACCCCGGCCGGCTCGACAGTCCAGTCGGAAAATTCCTTGCCGGCCTGCTTTCCCGGAATTAGCGTAACGGTTTCTCCGGCAGATGCCTTTGTTTTATCCGCGGTACCATTGATAACGGTTATGTTATACTGCGTGTCCGGCACAACCTTCAGTTTAAAAGACTGCGATCTGGTGGAATCGCCTCTGGCTGTCGCCGTAATATCTGTCTCTCCAACCCCGCGCAAAGTAATGGTTTTGCCCGATACTGTCGCGACCACGGTCTTGGAACTTCTCAGTGTAAAATCAATAGTTTCGTTTTTTTCATTAACTGCCGTAAAGGTCAATGGGCCGGCGATAATAGCCACCTCAAGCTCGGTGCCGGATATTGTAGCGCCGTTGCATTTAAGACTGAGACTCGCCGTTCCCGGCTCATTTCCAGGACCGTCTCCGGGAGTATTTCCCGGACCGTTTTCCGGTTTTGAGTCGTCGCAATTTCCAACAATCATGCAAAAGAAGACCGCTAACACAAGTAAAACTCCCAGTGTTTTAAACCTTTTCAACATTACTCCCTCTCCCTCAAATTAATTTTTAGCCTGTACGTTATACTCATCTATTACCGCTCCGGAACCTCTTACAGCCGTAACGGTAAGTTTTCCCGCGCTTACTTTGACATTGACAAACACGCCGGGTGATTGAGTATCCGTTCTAACTGGGAAATATTGGTCTCTCAGGGGATCGCCCTCAAGCTGATAAAATTTAGGCCCTGTCGCTCCCGCAATTGAATAAACCACTCCGCCGGAGGTACCAGTCTCGAATTGAGGCTGAAGCTCTTGAAGCGTGGTGTCTGTGGTAGTTGTTCCGGTGATTTTAATGGGGTTCGAGCGGCCGTATACATGGTCATGTCCGGCAAAGACAATGTCCACATTGAAATCGGTAAAAATTTTACCGTAAGACGCCCGTACTTCCCGCTGCAGGTGGCGTTCACTTGTACGGCCTCCAAAAGGACTAACGTGGGTAACGACAAACCGGTACTTGCTTAAATTGTTATTTTTGTCATTTTCCAGAATGTTTTTTAACCATGCCGCCTGTTTCACCTGCCCTGCCATACCGGGGGTAGACGAAGTCGTGTTATCTTGTGTAGCCATAGTGTTAAGCACAATAATAAGCACGTTATTATAGTAGAAATAATACGATTGGCTCCTGTTTTCCTTATCAGGATTGTCGTCCCAGCCGTTATTGGGGAACGTAACAAATTTGTTAAATACCGTAGCTTCACCGTACATGTATCTGTCGTTACTGCCTTGACCGGTTACGTCAACAGCTCTGTAAGTATCATGATTTCCCTGCGTGGCGATTATAGGCCTTTCTTTGTTAAAATTATTTGCTACATTCGTGTAATTATGAATTTCAGACGGATTTTTCCCAATCTGATTAACGATGTCGCCTAACATAAGGAAAAACCGGTTATCGGAATCATAAGCATTTGCCGCTTGTAATGTTACATCCATGTCGGTGGAGTCATCGCTTTGCGGGTCCGCTACTACAGTAAAACTAAAATCGGCGTAAGACGCGCTTGCCGTCGTATGATAAAACGTATCCGACCACCTTTCATCATCCCCGTCCCCCATGCGGTATTTATACCGGGTATTCGGCGTCAGTCCGGTTTTTTCTATTTTAAAAACATTCCTGGCCTCAAAATCCCCAATGTAAAGCGGCGCCGTGTTTGTCGCTAAAAATTTGTTGCCTGTTACCGTTGTTGTTTCTGCGCCGGCAAAGTCGCCCGACGCCTCCACAATCTGAAAGGTCTGTGTCTCAAACTGGATGTCATTATGCCATTGCACCAGTAATTCTGTAGACGCGTTCTGTCCGTAATTGTTGGTAATAAAATACGGCTTTTTCCCCGCTGGGGACCAGTCTGTAAAGTTGGCAGTAGCTTTCACATCGAAAGCCGGCATCCTGAACGTCTTGCCCGAAAGCATTTGAACACCGTCCTGCTCAATAGTCCAGTCGGAAAACTCCTTGCCGGATATCACATCCGGTATAAGCGTAATGATTTCTCCGGCGGACGCCAGTTGTTTGTCAGCGGTGCCGCCTTCAACGGTAATGTTATACTGCGTATCCGGCAAAACCTTCAGTTTAAAAGACTGCGATCTGGTGGAATCGCCTCTGGCTGTCGCCGTAATATCGGTCTCTCCCACCTTAACCAAAGTAATGGTTTTCCCCGACACCCTTGCAACCGCGGTAGATGAACTTCTAAGAGTAAAATCAATAGTTTCGTTTTTTTCATTAACTGCCGTAAAGGTCAATGAGCCGGCTATAATAGCCACCTCAAGCTCGTCGCCGGATACCGGAGTCCCGCTGTTGTATTTAAGACTGAGCCCCGGCGTTCCCGGCTCATTTCCATGGTTGTCCCCCGGAGTTTTCTCCGGATTGTTTTCCGGCTTAGAGTCGTCGCAGTTTCCCACAATCATGCTAAAGAAGACCGCCAACACAAGTAAAACTGCCAGTGTTTTAATCTTTTTCAACGTTTCTCTCCTCTCCCCACGGACAAAGCCGGGCTAATTTTTAATCGGGACTTCATACTCATCTATTGCCGCGTCAGTATCAGCGCGTACAGCTGTAACGATAAGTTTGTCCGCGGTTACTTTAACATTCACAAAAAAGCCCAGGGCGCTATTATCCGCAAACGCCAGACGGTACGGGAAGTACTGGTCCCTCATGGCGTCAGGGTCAAGGCTGTAAAATTTAGGACCGGTTGCCCCGGCGATTGAATAAATTACTCCGCCGGATGTACCCTCGGCGAATTGAGGCTGGAGCGTGGCAAGAGAGGTGTTTGTCCCGATCTCAATGGGATTGGAGCGGCCGTACACATGGTCGTGTCCGCCAAAGACAATATCCACCTTGAAATCGGAAAAAATCTTACCGTATGCCTGCCGTACTCCCGGCTGCAGCCAGCGTTCACTGGTACGGCCGCCAAACGGGCTAACGTGGGTAACGACAATCCTGAACTTGCTTAAACCATCTGTTTTGTCTTTTTCCAGGAGGTTTTTCAGCCATGTTGCCTGCGCGCTATGGTTGGGCTCAGACGTACCGGTGGCGTTTTGCGTAGCCATGGTATTCAGCACGACAATAAGCACCTCGTTGTAGTAGAAGTAATAGGATTGGCTTCTGTTTGCCTTGTCCGCGTTTGTGTCCCAGCCGTTATCGGGGAAGGTAACAAAGTTGTTAAATACCGTCGCTTCGCCAAAAACATACTGGTTATCAGTCCCCGGCGTAGTGCGGTAGGTGTCATGATTCCCCTGCGTGGCGATAATAGGCTTCTCTTTATTAAAATCATTTGCCGTGTTCGTGTAACTGACAATTTCGGCCGGCCTTTTCCCAATCTCGTTTACAACATCGCCTAACATAAGGAAGAATCGGTTATCGGCAGTTTCACCGGTCAGATGAAAAGCATCCGCCTTCGTTAATGTGTTTTTCATGTTGGTATGCGTAGCGGCCTGCGGATCGGCTACGACGGTAAAACTAAAATCGTCGTAAGACGCGCTTGCCGTTTTATGATGAAATGTATCCGACCACACGTCGTCTACTCCCATGCGGTAGTCGTAAAGGGTATCAGGCTCCAGATTTTTTACTTCCATTCTGAAAACCTTCCTGGCCGCAAAATCCCCAATCCATTTTCCTTCCGCCGTGTCTGTCGCGGAAAATTCTTTACCGGTTACCTCTGTTGATGTCGCGTTATCAAAGCTGGTTCCCGATTTTACATACTGGAAGGTCTGCGTAGTAAACCCAACGTCATTATGCCATTGCACCAAAAACTCTTTGGATGCATCCTGACCGTAATTAGTGGTAATATAATAAGGATTTTTCCCCTCAGGGCTCCAATCGACAAAGTTGGCAGTAACGGTAACAGCGAACGCCGGCATCTTAAACGTCATGCTGGTAGCCATAGTAACGGACGGCTCAATCGTCCAGTTCACAAATGATTTGCCCGCAGGTACTACCGGAGTAAGCGTAACAGTTGTACCGAAGGTTGCCGTATCTTTATCCGCAGTACCTCCGACAACCACAATGCTATATGATGGCCCGGCCGTAATAGTCAGTTTAAACTCTTGCTTGTTGGTAGAATCGCTCTTGTCTGTTGCGGTAATATTTGTATCGCCCACCGTGCGCAAAGTAACGGTTTTACCCGATACTGTCGCAACCGTGGTCTTGGAACTTCTTAGAGTGAAATCAACATCTTTGTCATTTTTATCAACCGCTGTAAATGTCAATGAGCCAGCCGAAAGAGCCAGCTCAAGTCCGTTGCTGGGGATGGGAGCGCCATTGTATCTAAGACTGAAACTCCCGGTTGCTGGATTTTTTTCAGGGTCATCTTCCGGTTTTGAGTCGTCGCAGTTTCCCGCAATTATGCTAAAGAAGATCGCTAACACAAGTAAAACCGTTATTGTTTTAAGTTTTTTAGTCATTTTTTTCTTCCCCCTGCCTGATGGTTCAAATTAGTTTTAGAAAAGCACGCTGATCATAAAAACCTGCTATAAACATAGCTTACAGCTTCTATATTTGCAGTATAGAAGCATAAAGCTATTTGTGTCAATAGCATAAAGCTCATATTTTTACATGGTAGAAAGATGAGAATATGACTGAATTGAGAAAGATCCTTGGCTCAAATATGAGGGCTTATAGGAAAGAATTGGGTTATTCACAGGCAAAGTTGGCCGAATTAACCAACACGGCGACTAATTACATTACACAGATAGAGAACGGAAAGCGCTTTCCAACCGATACAATGTTAGAAAAAATAGCAAATTCACTGCAAAAAAGGCCGTATGAGCTGTTTTCTATAGGTACTTACGAAAAAACGCTTGAAAAAGACTGGCAAAACCAATTATTAATGGATATTGAACTTTTTATTCATGACAGGATAGCAAAACATTAAGAGGCTACAATTCCTGCACCTTCGCAACAGGAAGCCCCGTATATTGCGAGATTGAGTCTGTATCCATTAATATATCTACAAATGTTGGAACTCCCATTTTCATTGCCTCCTTAAATGCCTTAGGGTTTGCACGGCTTATTACGTCAAAAAACGTTTCAATACTTGCTCTTTTACTTTTTCTACCTTCTACACCAAAACACGGGCTGTCCGCACTATATCCGCGAAAACCCCTCCGGCGGTAACCGCCGCGCCGGCTCCCGGCCCCTTGATAACCAGCGGAAGTTTTGAATAACGTTCTGTTGTGATAACAATAATATTATCGCTGTCCACAAGAGAGCGGAATGGGCTTCCGGCAGGTTCGCCGCGCAGGGAGAGTTTTGCTTTTCCGTCCTCTATTACAACAACATAACGCAGGGCGTTGCCTTTGGCGGCTTCATGCGCGCGGCGTTTTTCAAAATCGCCGTCCGATTTTTCAAGTTCCTTGAAAAAAGCGTCAATATCTTTCGCTTTTAAGCAGGCAGGCGGAAGTATAGGCTCTATTTTCACATTTGCGAATTCAAGAGAAAGGCCTATTTCCCTTGCTAGAATTAATGCCTTGCGCGCCGCGTCCATCGCGTTAAGATCGTCCCTTGGATCGGGTTCCGTGTAGCCCTTTGCCTTTGCCTCCCGCACAAGAGCGGAAAACGGCTTTGTGCCGTCAAAATTGTTGAAAATAAAACTCAATGTCCCGGACGGCACAGCTTCTATCCTGACGATTCTGTCGCCGGAAAGAAAAAGATCGCGTATGGTGGAAATAACAGGCAGACCCGCGCCGACTGTTGTTTCGTACAAATAGGGAATTCCCCTTTCCTTTGAATACGAAGTAAGCCTGCGGTAATAATCCATAGAGCCGGAGTTTGCTTTCTTGTTTGGCGTAACAATGGGTATGGACTGGGAAAGGATTTTTTCGTAAGAGGCGGCAATTTCTTCGCTTGCGGTACAATCGCAAAAACATGAGTTGGGAAGGTTGAAAGAAGCCATTTTTTCTATGAAAGCCGCAAGTTTGTATTCTTCGGTGCCTGGCACCTTTCCGGTTTTGTTTAACATCTCTTTAGTTTTTTTTGGATCAAGCCCGTCAAGAGAGAAGAGCATCTTATCCCAGGCAGCCGCTCCTATCAAATTAACTTTAATCATGTCCCTGTTCGCGAGTTTTTCACGGTTTTCCGCTATTTGATCCAGCAGAGTACCGCCGATATTGCCGGTCCCAATCAAAAACAGATTGACAGAACGCTGGGCGGCAAAAAAGAACGCGTCGTGAATTGCGTTTAACGCCTTGCCTTCGTCGGACGCGGATATGACTGCCGAAATATTCGTCTCCGATGACCCCTGGGCAATCGCGACAATATTGATTCCGTTGCGTCCAAGCGCGTGAAAAAATTTACCGGAAATACCCGAAGTACTTTTCATTGCAGAACCTACCACCGCGATTATCGAAAGGTCTTTTTCGATGATTGGTTTTTCAATAGAACCGGCGCGTATCTCCTGAGCAAATTCTTCTTTTAACGCCGTATCCGCCGCTGCGGCATCTTCCGGCAAAATCGCGAAACAAATTGAGTATTCGCTGGAACTCTGCGTGATCAGCATAACGCTGATTCCCTTTTTCGCAAGAGTACTGAAAACCCTCGCGGAAAAACCCGCCACTCCGACCATGCCGGAACCTTGAATCCTCACAAGAGCGGCACAGCTTATCGAGCTTATTCCCCTGATCGGGAACCTGCCCGGCGCGGCGTTGGCGGTAATTTTTGTTCCGCCGCCCGAAGGATTAAAGGTGTTGCGTATAAAAATTGGAATTCCTTTTTCCAGCGCCGGTTTTACCGACGGGGGAAAAATTACCCTTGCTCCAAAATGAGAGATTTCCATTGCTTCAATGTAGGATATTTCATCGATGCACAGGGCGTTCTTTACATGAGCGGGATCGGCGGTAAGAATACCGTCAACATCGCCCCATATTTCAAGTTTTTTCGCTCCAAGGGCTGCGGCAAAAACAGCCGCCGTCAAGGTTGAGCCATCCCTTCCCAATCTGGTTGTATAATCTTCTATTGTAGAACCTGTATGACCGCTTACCACTTGAAGCGGCTTTTTCGGTCCCCTAAGAAAGGCGCGGATATTATCCCCTGTCTCTTTTTGCAGAATTCCTGCCATGCCAAAGGCCGAATCTGTTTTTATCAGCGTACGGGAATCCAAAAAGGCGGCTTTTATGCCGTTTGTTGTTAGAATTTGGGCAAGCATGGCCGCAGAAAGCCTCTCCCCAAAGCTTTTTATAAGGTCTAGTGAGCGGATGGACAACTCCCTGAGCAATGAAATACCGTCCAGAAGTCTGGATAGTTCGGAAATTTCGTTTTGTATGCTCTTTAAAGCGGTTTTTCGCTCTGCGGCCTTTAAAAATTTCTGGGCATAGTCCGCAAAACCCTTGCTAAGGGTCTCTAATTGCTGAGAATACGCCTGTCCGCCTGCCGCCGTCCTTCCAAGTGTAATAAGGGTGTCCGTAACCCCGGAAAAAGCCGAAACTACCACTACCGGAACATTTTCCCGGTGTTCGGTATCGTTCAGTATGTCTATAATCTTTTTAATACCTTCCGGGCTTCCTGCCGATGTCCCGCCAAATTTTAGCACTAACATAAAAATTCTCCCATAATTATTGAATAGTATCTTTTTTCTTGATATATTTACAGTACCATTATACAATTTTAGAAAAGTTTTATGAGGTATTTAATGGCAGTTTTATTAACTGTATTTATAATTTCTGTAGTTTTTTCAGTATGTGCCGTATTGTTAGTCCTGCGAATTTCGCATAAGAAAAAATGGTATGATAATATTGATGAACGCAAAATCCATTCCGGAGAGATTCCTCGTCTTGGCGGGATAGGTTTTGTTTCGGCTTTTTTCCTTATTGCCTCAGGTATTGGTATTGTATACGGAATTAAAGGTGTGAATGTGACACGCTTTATTCCATGCGGAATAGCGATGGGTATTGTTATGTTTTCGGGCGCTTATGATGATTTTCGCCCAATGTCCCCTCACTATAAATTTTTACTGCAAGTAGTAGCTGCAATTCTTATAATTTCTTTCGGTTTTAATTTCGACAGGCTTCTTTATAATGGCGGCGGTTTTTTGACCGATTTAGGATATTTCAGTATTCCAATTACTCTTCTTTGGATAGTAGGGCTTACCAATGCTTTTAACATGATTGACGGTGTTGATGGTCTTGCAGGCGGTGTCTCCGTTATTATTGCATTTTTTCTTGGTCTTATTTATTTTTATCATTCTGATTATGAAATATCAAAATCCGTCGTTTTATGTGTATGTCTTATTGGCGTACTTGTAGGGTTTCTTTTTTTTAACTCGCCATTCCCAAGGGCGAAGATTTTTATGGGGGACTGCGGAAGCCAGTTTCTTGGTTTTACGCTTGCCCTTCTTCCGTTGATGAAAGAAGCAGACAGGCTTACTTCCCTGCCATTATTCTATGTGGCGGCGCTTTTTCTTATTCCCATTTATGATACTACTGCCGCTGTATGGCGCAGGGTTAGGGACGGTAAACATATATACGATCCGGATAAATCCCACCTACACCATAAGCTGATAAACATGGGGCTTAGCGCGAAAAAAGTTGATGCTGTAATTTTTTCGGTACAAATCATTATTGGAGTATTTACGTTTATTGCGATTCAAATAGAAGGTGTCAAATCTCTGATTATTTTAGGCGCTGTCTATTTGTTTACATTGGTCTTTTTTACAGTAATCCATTTTATTAATCGTGCGGTATTGCTAAAAAACAACGGGGGGGGGGGGGGGGGCAACCCTACCCCGGCCTCAAGCTAATTTATGGTGGCTAAGGTTTTTTGTTTTATGCGCCCTTTTTTTTAATGGGCTCCCTCTTCTCCTTAAT